>CAYHTT010000001.1:0-115666 GCA_964359725.1 Candidatus Woesearchaeota archaeon
TTATTCGTATCAATTTTCCATGTATTTCTACAATATGATGAACTTGCTTTTTGATTTTCAGTTCCAAATTGTTGAGCTAATTGACATTTTGAACTACAGCTAGTTACAGCAACATCTCTATCATCGGGTGCTAATCCACCAAATAACTTAAATAAACCAGCTGCTCCAGTTGTAAAAAAATAACCAACTATTACTAAAACAAGTATTACTAAAATAGCAATTATAATAACATTAAAAGAAAGTTCTACCCCTTTTTTATCCATTATTTCACCTCTATTAAAAGAAAGTTTTTTATTATATAAGCTTTTCTATTAACTGCATGTATTATAATTGGTTAATTCTGCTTTTGATGTAAGCCAGCATAATTCATTGCTTTTGTATATTTTTAAATTTAAATCTTTAGCGAATTCTGCATTTGACTCAAATATGCCTGAGATAGGAATATAAGGTAAATCCTCATTAAAAAATATTTCTAATTTATCTAATTTTTTGATTTCCATATCATCTAAATAACAGTTTAATCCTTGTATTTTTTCTTTTTTCATTGTTATTTCATTACTTTCTTTAATATTAATTAATCTTAATTCATTACCATCACTTTCTAATTTATGGGTTTCAAAAAATCCTGTAAAACTAGCTTCGCAAGCACAACTATTATCTTTACTTGCTTGGCATTTATTTACATCTCTTATTAATAAATCAAAAGTAGAAATTGCATTCTCATTAATTATGGTGTAATCAACTTCCGTATAATTAATAAATCCGATTAAAGCTAACCCAGCTCCACCAATTTTCCATAATGCGGGGCCACCAAAAATTAATAAAATAAAAACAGCAAAAATAATTAACAGTATTCCAATGACTTTTGTTATGGGAAATTCTACCATTAGCCAAACCTCACTACATCTTTAAGATTTTCTAATACCACAAGGAGCTTATCCCTAAATAAAAATGCTATTAATATTAAAATTATTAAAAACGCTAATATTAAAATAATTTTTCCTATTTGTTCAAATGCAAAATCACCTTTTTTATTTAATTTTTTCATTTTATTAATTCTTGTGGATTATAATAAATTGAGCCACATATATCTTCTAATTTTACATTTGTTTCTGTAAATAATGTTATTGACGGGTATATATAATCTGCATAACCTACTGCTCTTGCTATTTGTCCGCCAATTATACCAATAGCGCAACCCCCTGCTGCGCCAATAGCATTTCCAATCCCTGGGAATATTGAGCCCGCTACACCCCCTAATTTTCCTCCAACTACGCAACCACCTATAGCGAAAGCCACTTCAGTACTACCCGGTATAATAACAGTTTCTGGATTTATCGTTGATTTAGAAATAACAAAGGCGCTATAAAGTTTTTTTCCAGATTCTAAAGTTAATGAACCTTCACCAAAATTTAATTTTGCTTCTTTTGCTTTTGTGAAAAATTCTGCATAAGTTTCTCTATGATTAGGTGGTCTCTTCGTACTTAAATAAATTTCAAAATCATCTATATCTATTTCTTTATTTTTTAAACTTTCATCAATTTTTATTTCGCTACAAATCCTGCAATGATCACTTCCCAAAAAATCTATGTTACTGTAAAAATCAACTTCACCTTTACCATACTGATCCCAGCAAGTATACATATTTCTTGCTAGTTGTTCATAAATTTTATTTTTATCATCGTCTTTAATTACTTCTTCTGTTGTTACACATGGCGAAGCAAGATCTGCAACTTCTTTTAAAAAAGGTGTAGCTTGTATATTAACCCAATTTTTACATGCAGCAACATTACCCGCAGAAAATAAAAATGTTTTATACCCAATTAAAAATACTCCAATTATTATTATAGCGATTATAATAAGAAGAATTAAATTTGAAATATTCTCAAAAACACCTTTTTTATTTAAGAACATTTTTTAATCCGCCTGTTATAACTAAATATATTATAATAATAAATAATATAATTAAAATCATGATAATAATGTTGCTCAAAGCTCCTTTTTTCATGTTGGTGCTCCTAATTGAATTGCATTTGCTAGTATTGTAAATATTATTGTAACAAAAAATGCTACTATAATATAAAATAAGCTACTTTTATATAAATTTTTGCTTAAGCTATATTGCTCATTCAATAAATCTGCCCCATTCTCTATTCCATTAGCAAGTACTGTTAAAATAAAGGTAATTTCAACTAAATACAACCCAACAATTAATTGTAAGTAATAACTTGGAATAATATTTTTAATTTCAAATAATCCAACTAATCCAGTAAATCCACCTAAACCACCTATATCTGCACTTGTGGTTGTTTCAGTAAGCTGAGCACTTAACCTACTTAATATTGTCACAATCATTGTCGATATTCCAATAACAATACCTGCTATAATTGGGGTGAGAAAACTAATTTGACTTTTCATACTTGAAATTATCTCGCTTAGTAAATCTTTCAAACGTTCATTAACTTGGTGAATTCTATCAAGATAAATAGAAATACTTACTAAAGCTTTGGAAACAACTAAAGGACCTTTTCTTGCTGTCTCAATTAAAACTTTCATGCTACTTTCAATTAAGCTACTTGGATAATACCAAATTGCACCAGTTTTTTTATTAAAAATAGCTTCTTTCACGCTCATACCAAGTCTTTGAATATTATTACTAACTCTTCTGAAGAAATCTCCTGTTGGTGTGTCTTCCATATTTTTTGCTACGTCGCTAAAACCAAGTTCAACAGGAATACCGTCTCCTATTCTATTTCCTAATTGAAATAAACTACCTGCAAACTCTAATTCAAGTTTCTTAGTTTCTTCTCTTAACTTAATTAATCTTCTAGTTCTAAAATGATAATAAGTACCTAATCCTAATGCAATGCCTAATGGAAAAAATAAACTTAATAAGACAGCACCTACGCCAAAAGGACCGTAACATACTTCACCTTTTTGACAAGGTAATCCATTATCTAATCTATAATCAACAAAATTTACTCCTAAAAATTTTATATCTGGTATATTTAGTAAATTCATTATTAATGGTATAAATGCTATAAAACTAATTACAAAAAATATTGCAAAACTAATCCAAAAAGGGCTAACCTGAACTTCTCTATTTCCAATATTAATTAAAATATTTTTATATTTTGAAAGTTCGGGATTTTGTGAGATTAAATCTGTTTCACTATACCCAGTGGGTCTTTTTGCTAGTAAATTAACTCCGATAAGATATACAGTAATAGGTAATAAAATATTATAAAGCAAAAATAAAATTATAATTTTTGTTGTACCAGCTCCTTGCAATAAGCTTCCAACTAAAGGCAAGATAACTAATCCTAATATTGGTAAGACAATTCCAAGCATATGCAACATTGTAATTGGATTTTTAAGTTCTTGTGCATAATGCAACATTTTTTCATAAGTTCCATTTAAAATTACATCTAATGCTTTTTCTAGCATAGTAACTCTTCTATCCTCGCTTGATTCGTATAAACTACCTTGAATTAAATGAAATGATTCAACAAATTCTAAACTGTAATTCCTCCACTTAACTAAATAATAATCTAAACTTTGTTTTATATTCGAAAATCTACCTGTTTCAATATCCCAAAAAACCTTTCTTAAATCTAGAGCTAAAGGATTTCCAATATGATCTGCTGAAAATTTAATTGCATGTTCTAAATTAGAAGTATGACGCATATACATAACAATGTAAAGTACACAAAGAACCATTTGATTACTTGCTTTTAAACGCCATTTACTTGCTAAATAATTAGGAATATTAGTTAATGGTTTTACTAGTGACAAAGAAATTATAACTAAAATTAATGGCCACAATAAGGCTGTGGTTAAGTTATTTGTTGTAAAAAATAAAAATCCGCCTAAAATTAAACTAATTAAAATTGTGATAAAAACAACAAACAAAGAAAAACTAGCAGCACCCTCTGGTGTAATTTTCAAATGTACAGCTTCAATTGAATCTTGTAATTTTTTTGCATCTTTTTCTTTTGGTCTTATCTTGATTATTTTTTCAAAAAAGTTGCATAATCTTTCATAAATTGTTAATGCTCTGGATAAAGCTTCTTCTCTAAAAATTAAATATTCTCTAGAAAATATTTTGGGATTATATTCTTCTATAGTATCAACATTTTCTTGAATTTTTGCTTGGTATTTCTCTAGAATCCTTTTAATATCCTTATCCATAATACCTCTTTTATTTAATTTTATTTAAGTTGTTTTTCTTTTATAGTACGTTTTAACCAATCTTCCCATTCAAAATAAATTCTCTTGCTATCAAGATAACCAACTTCTTCTCTAACCTTATCTGTTATTTGATGAAAAATATCATTACTTTGTACAGTAAATTTAGCTTCTAATAAATAATCTTGTTTTAATTTACTTGAGAATTTAACTAAAGCTTCTTTAATTCTTGCTCTTAGTAAAATATTTTCCCAAATTGCATCCCAGTTACCTGTAAACTCGCGAATATTACCTGCAATAGCTTTTAATATTTCAGAATCACCATTAATTAAATCTTGACTTGGTTTTAAAGTATCTTCTTTTATATCATATGTCATTAAATCAACAAATCCATTTTCTCTTAATGGATCTTCTTCCCAATGTTTTCTTACTTCTGTTATGCTGAGTACACGTCTCCATTTATGTAAGCCGTCTGCACTTCTAACAGGGTTACTTACTACAATTACATCAGTTGCTTTAAAACTAGTTTTAGGAACTTTTAAATCATTAACAACTCTATCATAAACTGAATAAGGATCTGCTCCGTGTACTGTTCCTGCAACGACATTTGCTAAAGCTCCAATTCTCATAGCTTCATATAATGCTTGAGCCTCGAGCGATCTAATTTCTCCTACAATTAAACTTGAATCACCCATACGTAAACTTGTTCTAATCCCTTCATCTGCTCCTAATTCAGAACTTAAATGAGTTAAAGCACTTCTAACTTTCATTTGTTGAAGATTATAGCCAAGTTTAATTAAAGCATTTACTGGCAATTCTTGAGTATCTTCAATAGTAATAATTCTATATTTCCTCATTATTTCTACAAGAGTACTTCCAAGTAAACTAGTTTTACCAGAACTTCTTGTTCCAGCAAATAAAATAGTTCTACTACCATCTACTAAAAAGCTTAACAAACCAGCTGCCAAGGCATTAAACATTCTATTTTTAACAAATAAAGGATAAGTCCAAGGATCATCTCTATGACGTCTAAGAGCAAATGCTAATCCAGTGGGGTTTAATGGCCTACTAATAATAGCAACTCTTGCTCTTGCATTTTTTAATGATAATTCAGTATCTAAAACAGGATTGGCTTCATCTAACGGTCTTCCTGAAACTAGTCTAAACTTAGTTGCCCAGCTTTCTCCGTCTTCTAAACTTGGAATAATATTTGTCATGCATTCATCATAATCTTGATGTACGATAAACATTGGTGTAGCTCCTATAGGACCATTAATGGTAATATCTTGAATCTTTTGATCTTGTAATAATACTTCTATTAGGCCGAAACCAACTGTATATCTTACTAGAATGTTAGCTAAATCTTCACTTTCTTTAAAGCTTAATTGTACACCTTTATGTTCTGCTAATTCTAAAATTAAATCTCTGCCTATATTAAAAAAAGTTTGTCTCATTTTTTCTGGATCTGTAAATTCTTCTCTTCTAGGTTGATGTTCAATCATTGCAGTTCTTGCCAAATCTAGAATTTCATACTTGTCTTCATCTAACTTAAACTCAGGCGGACTTAAATGATATAAGTATTTAATATCTCCTGGAATTTTAAGAATATTAATTTCAGTATCTTTATCTAATTTGTAAATATCTATCTGCTCTGCATTCAAAGGTTGCTCTGCCATTAACCTTGTAAACATAAAATCTGGTGTAATTTCTGGACTAAAAAATAATCTATACAAGTTACGATCTCCCATTATGCTATAACCAGCGATATAAGGCTTAGCTAAAATAATTAGTCTAGTATTTTCAAAAAGTCTTTTTAAAGTGCTTAATAATTCAAGATAATTATTTCTTACTTGCATTTCTTCTAGTAAATCTGTTTTTTCAATATTTATTTTTTCTTCTCTCATTAATCTTATAACTTCAACATATGCTCCAATCGGATCTGCTTTAAGTAAATTAAGAACTATATTTTGTAGTGTAACTCTCCAGCCTTGATATAATCTTTCATAAATCATGCCCCTGCTAATTACTCCCAAGCTCAATAATCTTTTTTGTTTGACTAAATGATTGTAGATATTAGCTACTTCATTTAACATTAATGTTTGATCATAATTATAAATATAATTTCTTCTTTGATTAAATACTATTCTAGTAACGTTAGGATTTTCAACTAATAATTCTATAATACGAGACATAACTAAAGGATTATTTTCTATACTGGGCAAGTAAGGCCATGAATTAGTATCTATCTTTAAAATATTATCTTCGCCTTCTTTTATAACCTCGTAAAGTTTATCTTTTTTACCCAATGGCATAATTGAAATTATATAACTTAATATAAAAATCTATTTATTCGAAACATTTTTATAGTTACATCTCATTAGTAAAAATTAAATGGTCATGGAAAATTTTCAACCTATTGGTCCTGAAGAAAGAATTAGAGTTCTTGAATCTAGATATGGCTTAATGAGGGACAGATTATTTTTAATAAACCAAAACATGATTAATGAGTATAGAAGATTAAGCAAAGAAATTAAATTAATCAATGATGATGTTAAAGAAATTAAGCATGATTTAAATGAGATTAAAAATATTTTAAGAAATGTTGTTAATGAAATGCAGAATTTTGCAACTAAAGAAAATGTAAAAATGATTGAAAAATATATTACATTATGGAATCCTCTTAATTTTGTAACAGAAAAAGATGTTATTAGATTAATAGAAGAAAGGGGTGAGAAACATACCATTAAAGAAAAATTTTCCAAGCGAGAAAATAAAAAATCTTAAGGATTCTGGATTAAGTAATGAGGATATTATTAAAGCATTAAAGCCAAATTACTCAAATCAAGATATTGATGATGCTCTTAATAAACAAAATTTAGAAGAAGAGGATGTTCTTAGTGGGTTGGAGCAATTTGAACCAATTACAAAAGAAAAGGCAGAAGAACCAGAAGAATTATTAGAAGAAGCTCCTGAACCAGGAGCAAAATTATTTAAAGAAAGTTATAGTTATGAACAACCTGCTGAGTTAACAAGAGATGTTTCTAGTGACCAAATTCAAGAGATAGTTGAAACTGTAATACAAGAAAAGTGGGACGATTTACTTAGCAAAATGGGTGATTTAAATTTGTGGAAAGAAAATGTAAATAACGATTTAGAAGCAATAAAGCAAGAATTACTTAGAACCCAAGAACGTTTTAATACATTACAAGCTGCTTTAATTGGTAAAGTTACAGATTATAGTAAGAGTATAAGTGATATGAGTGCAGAGATGAAAGCGTTAGAGCAAGTTCTTAAAAATATTTTAGAGCCTTTAAGTAGTAATATAAGGGAATTAAAAAGTGTTACATCTCAGTTAAAGAAAAGAAAAAAATAATTATTTCTTTCCTTCTATTCCTGTCGAGACAAATCTTACAACAAATGCTGAAACAATTAATAAGAATAATGCTCCTAATACACGAGGATGAACTAAAATTTCTGTAACGCCGATTTCTGTTGGTGTAGTTGCTGGTTCTTCTGGTGCGAAAAATGGTGCAAATACACTTCCTATAGCTGCGATTAATAAAATTATTATAAGAATTAAAACAACCCAATATACTTGTGGACTTCCAACAGCTTCTTTTAAGCTTTCTTCTTTAACACCCATAAAAATAAATAAAGACAAAATAAATAAAGCTATAACAACAAAAATAACAAACCATGGTGTTAAGAATTGGACAAACTCTAATGCATCTTGACTAAATAAAAATAATAAACCTATAACAAATGCAACTAATCCTTTAAGTAATTTGTTTTCGCCCATTAATTTAAATTTATCCAAAACAGCGTAAACTAAAGCAAATATAAATAGAAAAATAAATACGGGTAAAAAGAATTGCAAAAATCCTAAATCTTCTAATATAGTTGCCATCTTAAGGTTTTCCGCGTAAACTTCTATTTATCCAATCCTCTACGTCTTTAACAATACTTTGACCAGCTGTTTTTTTTGGACTAACAACTGCATATATTATTATTACTATTATTAATAATAGTATTAATGTTCCGGTGTTATCATAAATCCACGATTCTAAAAATGGGGGGCCAATAAAATCTAATCCAATGTAAGGTGTTAATGCCCAATAAATTACAATCAATGAAACTATAACTGCTAACCCGAGTAAAATTCCGCTAAATCCTGTTTCAACTTTAGCTCCAAATATACCAATCAAAATTAAAAACATTACAGCAACAACAATAAATAATGAAACTTTTGGAATAAACAAATTTAATCTATCTACTATTTCAAATTGATTTACCATTAAGAATCCAAATATAATTGCAACAATAACATTAATATTGGTTTTATTCCCAAATATTTTTGTTTTTTCTAATACAGCAAATGTAATAGCAAATATTAACAAAAATGGTAACGCAAACTCATATAATCCAGAACTTTGTAATTGTGCGAAGATATCATAAATACTGGCCATTTTAAGCACTCTCCTTTTTTTCTTTAGCTTTTGGACTTCTTACAATATATAAAATAGCTAATATTAATATAATTAAAAAGATTATGGATGCGAATACAGCAGTATTCCATTCATTAATTATAAAAAACAATACAACTTCGAGCCAACTATCACCTTGTGGCGTATAAATTGAATTAAGGAAAATTAATATTACCCCAATAAATATAAAAACTATAAATGTTCTATACCAGTATGGATGCTCTTTAGAAAATTCAAATTCTCCTGTTTTCATAAACGTTCCTAATAATAATAAGAAACTTACAATAACCACCACAAGTAAAACAATATTTGGCAAACTTTCATTTATTGTTCTTACAACATTTGCTGTAGCTACAACAAGCATGCCAACAACAAAAGCGACCATAGAATTTAGATTACGATTGGGAACCTCACCAAGATCTTTTACTTTAACTGTACCAAGGATTCTTGTTTTTTCTAATATTGCAAATATAATAGTAAAAACAAGTAAAAAAGGTAGAACTACATCAAATAATCCAAAATCTCTAAAAAACTCAATTGCTTTACCAAGTGGGGAAACCATGATTATAATTCAGCTTCTTCTTCTTTTTCTTCATAACTAGGAATTGCCGCATTACTTATAATAAATACATCTCCTACTGATCTAACATATTGATGAGGCACAAGAACTCCTTTAGCTCCCCCTAAGACCTTAGTCAAATAAGAAGATTTTGTTGATCTTATTCTCCAGCCAAAAACCTTACTAGAAGTTACAATTGCCTCTTCAACATCTCCAAAATATAATCCATCATCAGTATAAACCCTCATATTATAAGATTGGGTTACCTTTTTTGTTTTTAATACCATTTTATTACCTCCTTACTAAGACAAAACAAATCATTTTAAATATTTAAAGATTTCCATTTAAGAATGTATGCAAAAATATAAGAATTTAACAATAATTGGAAGCTCTCATATAGCTATTGAAAGTATTAAAGAGATTGAAAATTATATTAATAACTATAAACCGGGTATAATAGCCTTAGAACTTGATAGAAAAAGATTTGTTGCTTTGTTTAAAAAAGAAAGGCCCAGGTTAAAAGATATAGTACATTTAGGTATAAAGGGATTTTTAATTAATCTTTTTGGTGCTTATATTGAAAAAAAGCTTGGTAAATTAGTTGGGGTTAAGCCCGGTGATGAGATGAGAAAAGCTATTGCATTAGCTTCTAATTATAATGCTCAGATTGCTTTAATTGATCAAAATATTGATATCACATTAAAAAAGCTTGGTAACATAAGTTTAAAGGAAAAATTTAGAATATTTTTAGATGTACTTCAAGGGTTATTGTTTAGAAAAGATATAGCTGACATCAAGAAGTTTGATTTAACAAAAGTTCCAAGTAAAGAAATTATAGATAAATTAATTAATAAAGTTAAGCGGCGTTATCCTGAAGTTTATAATATTTTAATAAAAGAGAGAAATGAGATAATGACAAAAGCTTTAAATAAAATAATATCTTTAAATCCAGAGGCTAAGATATTAGCTATTGTTGGTGCAGGTCATGAAAAAGAACTCGTTAAATTATTACAAAGAGGCTAGTACAGCTTTAATCGCAATTATATTATTAACCTTAATTTTTGGTTTTAATGATAATAAACCAGTTTTTATTTTCAAAGACTGGCTTAAGAATTTAGTTAATGTATTTATAATAATTTGTTTTGTATTATTTTTTAATCTTCTTGGTTATAAACTTGCAGCAAAATATCTTGGCACAAATATAAAACTAAAAATTTGGAATAGCCAAAAATTTAAAGGAAAATTATTAAGATTAAAAAATATTGATTTAGCTTATACCACGCCGATATTAGCAATATTAATTATGTTAATTAGTAATGGCAGGATATTTTTTTCAACAGTATTAACATTTACAGTAGAGAAGTTTAAAGTTCTTGGTAAAAGATTCCCTTATCTTACAGATTATCACGTTGCTTTAATTGTGGTAACAGGAATGTTTTTTAATTTCATTTTAATGTTATTTTTTAAATTAACTAATGTTGAATTAGGGATTAAAATTAGTTCGTGGTTTATATTATTTAATTTCTTGCCTGTTTCAGAATTACCAGGAGCAAAATTATTTTTCGGCTCTCGCACATTATGGGTATTTAGTTTAATTTTCTTTTTAGTCAATATTTTCTTGATAAATTCTTTATCAATGGCCTCGGCAATATTACTTTCATTCTTATTTAGCGTAGTATTTGGAGTAATTTATTTTTACTTTTTTGAGTATATGAAAGCTTAATAAGATATATAAATCTTAATTTTTAATAATAATTATGTTTAATTTAGTTAATTTCCAACCAAGAGAATATCAACTTAGTATATTAGAAACTTGCAAGAACAATAATACTTTAGTTGTCTTGCCAACTGGAACTGGAAAAACTGCATTAGCTTTATTACTCAGTTTAGAAAGACTAAATAAATTTCCAGGAAGTAAAATATTATTAATTAGTCCAACAAAACCTTTATGCCAACAACATGTTAATACATTCAAGCAACATACTAACATAAATGAGAATGAAATTTTACTTTTAACAGGAATTATAAATGCAAATAAAAGAGCTGAATTATGGCAAAATGCTAGAGTTATTGTAGCAACGCCCCAAACAATTCAAAAAGATCTTGAAAATAATAGGATTAACTTAAAGAATTTTGTAATGCTTTGTGTGGATGAAGCCCATCGCTCAAGGCAAAGATTTGCTAATACAATTGTTACACAAAAATATTTTGAACAAGCTTTAAATCCTAGAGTACTAGCTTTAACCGCTTCTCCAGGTGGCACTTTAGATAAAATTAAAGATATAATGAAAAATTTAAACCTAGATGCTGTTGAGATTCGTTCTGAAATAGATAAAGATGTTAAGCCTTATGTACAAAAACGTGAGACAGAATGGATCAATATTGAGTTACCAGATAAATTAAAAAATCTACATACATTAATAAAAAGTGTTTATTTAAACAAAGCAAGTGAACTTAAAAAATTAGGTTTTAACAAGCCAGTAAGTGTCATAAATAAAAGCGATCTAATATTATTACAGAAACGATTTCATGAAGAGATTAAAGCTAAAAATAATACAGCTTTTTATGGTATCAGTTTAGTAGCACAATTAATAAAAATGGATTACGCATTAGAATTATTAGAAATTCAAGGTTTAAAAGTACTTAGTAAATATTTTGAAAAGTTAAGACAAGATAAAAGTAAAGCTGCTAAAACAATTTTAAATGATAAAAATTTTCAATCTGCTATTAATTTAACCAATGAGCTAATTGAAAATGGTTTAGAACATCCAAAATTTGGTAAATTAAAAGAAATTATTCTAGAGGAATTAAAATTAAATTCAAAAATTAAGATAATGGTATTTGCTAACTATCGTGACACTGTTTCTTATATAGTTGATGAATTAAAGAAAATTGGCATTAAAGTTATTAAGTTAATTGGTCAGAAATCTGGTTTAACACAAAAAGAACAAATCAATATTGTAAAAACCTTTGAGGAAAGTGATGATAATATCTTAGTAGGAACTTCAATAATGGAAGAGGGTCTTGACATAAAGGGTGCTAACATCGTAATATTTTACGAAGCTGTTCCTAGTGAAATAAGAAAAATTCAACGTGCAGGCAGAGTTGCAAGATTACAAGCTGGTAAAATTATATTTTTGATTACCAAAAATACAAGAGATGAAGCATATTTCTGGTCTGGTTATCAAAAAGAAAAACGTATGAAAAAAACTCTTTACAAATTAAGAGATAAAAATATTGAAGAATTTTTAAAAGAAGATTAAAAACGTAGCTTTTTAAACCCTGATTTATTCAAAAATATTAGTATACTACTATTTCTAACAATATTAGTATAACTAATTAAGGAGAATAAGAAAATGGGATATCAAGACGGTGGAAGAAGAAACTTCGATAATTTTGGACCTAGAGAGATGCATAAAGCAAAATGCTCTGATTGTGGTCAAGATTGCGAAGTTCCATTCCAACCTAAAGAAGGCAGACCAGTTTATTGTAAAGACTGTTACCAAAAACATAGAAAATATTAATAATTAGATTTTAGTATTTTTCTTTATTTTTTATTTTGAATAGATATTTATATAGATAAAATATTATTATTTTTATGGCTAAAATTATTATAGATTATAGAGAAGATAAAAATATCATTAAGGAACTTTATAAGCATGATATAGAAGTAGAAATTAAAAGTTTAATTGCTGCAGATTTTGTAATGCAAATTAAGGATGTAGACGGTCGTGTTAAGGATTTGGCTATTGAAAGAAAAACGGGGCATGATTTTTTAAATTCTATAATAGATAAGAGAATTCTTAATCAATTAATTACTTTAAAGGAAAATTTTCCTTTGCAATTATTAATTATTGAAACTGATAAAAATTTATATGCTATAAGAAATTTTCATCCAAATTCTATACGTGGTATGTTATCAAGTATAGCAATAGATTATCAAATTCCTATAATTTATACTAGAAACTATCGTGACACAGCTGCTTATTTAGCTTTGATTGCTAAACGCTTAGAAAAACCAAAACGCCATATTAGCCTAGTTAGCAAACGTAAGCCATTAACCTTAAAAGAACAGCAAGAATATATAATTGAAAGTTTACCTGGTGTTGGACCAACTTTATCTAAATCCTTGCTTAAAAAATTTAAAACTGTTAAAAATATAGTAAATGCTAAAGGGGATAGGTTAAAAAAAGTTGAGAAAATTGGACCTAAAAAAAGTAAATTAATCAGGGATGTTCTAGACTCTGATTATAAGGACTAATTACGCTAAATTATATGTTTCTAAAATTTCGTATTTTGAGCCATCTTTACTTAATTCACTTTTAACTAAACAAAATTCATTAACCTCAAATTCTTTCTCTGCAATCTCTAATTTTAAATTTTTCTTAAATTGCTCTTTATCTTTAATAAATTTAACTCTTCCTAAAGTCATATGCGGACTAAATCTTTGATCTTTTGGAAATAAATCTAATAATTCAGAATCAATCTTTTGTTGCAATTCTATTATTTTTCCAGCTGGCTTTAAACCAACCCATATTATTCTAATATAATTTTCATTTGGAAAAACCCCAATTTTATCTAATTTTATTCTAAATGATTTAAATTTAATTTTATTTAATCTTTCTTTAATTTCATTAATCTTATTTTCATAAACTTCTCCAATAAATTTTAAATTGAAATGTAAAATCTTTTTATGAACCCAGGTTATTTTAGCTGGTAAATTTTGTTTTAATTTAGTTTGCACTTGATATAAATAATCTAAAATTTCTTCTGGTAAAAATATTCCTATAAAGAGCCTCATTTTGATTCTTCAAAATTTTTTTGAAACAATGCTTTCTCAATTTTTCTAACATCTAATCCATATCTCTTAGAACGTTCTCTTAAGTTTCCCAATAATTTTAGGTAATTATCTATCTTAGAAAAATTCTTAGGCTCTTTACCAAATAACTCCCTCCAAACATGAATATCAAAAACACCATAATTTTTTGGATCATAAAATGTTAAAATAACGCTAGCCGTAGATATCCCAATTCCTTTAAATTTTAAAAGATATTCTAGTTTCTTTAACTCGTCTTTCTCTTTAAATGCCATTGAAGAAACTTTCTTTAGCTCATTTTCATCTAATTTATTGGCATAAGATAAAAATAGTTTTTTCCTTCCGGGTAAAGATTGGAATTTCCATTTAACAATTTTTTTTAAATCATTTTTAGTTAAAAACTTGTTACTTCTTATTCTTAAACCAACTTCTTTCTCACATTTTGAAGAAAAATCATTATCCATTTCTTCATATCTTTTTATCCAATTTAATAAATTATTTTTATTCATATTAACTCCTTTATTATTTTAGCTGCAGTTTTACAAGTTATTAAATTAAAATCTTTATCTGGATTAACCTCAACTAAATCATATTTTCTAATATTCTTAAGTAATTTAATTCTTTGTAATAAATAAATTAATTCTCTTGTACTAAGTCCTGCGGGCTCAATATAACCTGTGCCTGGTGCAAAAGCTGGGTCTAAAACATCTATGTCTATTGAAATATACAAATCAGAGAAATTTCTTGCTAGTTCCATTATAGTATCACAATGATTTTGTAAATTATTAAATAATTGTCTTGTAGTAAAATATTTTATTTTATAATCTTTTATAAAACCAACTTCTTTAACATCGGGGTTCCTTATACCGATTAAAATTACGTTTTCTGGTTTAATTAATTTTTCTTCAATTAAAAAATATAACCAATCTTCATGCATTGGTGTATTAAAATGTTGATATAAATCTGGATGTGCATCAAATATAATTATCCCTGGATTACTTTTATTAGATAAAAACTTTTTAAAAATATAATAACTTATACTATGATCTCCGCCAATAAAAATGTCTCCATCTTTTAATTCCTCTAAATTTGAATCAATAATTTCATATTTACTATCTTGAAAGTTTTCATTACTCCAAATATCATTTAGTTGTTTAATTATTTCATCAGGTGCTTTTTCACAACCTTTATTTACGTCTGTTCCTTGTGAGTATGGTATTTTAACTAATTTCATAATTTAACAAGAATAAGTAATTTTATAAATTTATTTTTTGAATTTTTTCCTTATCGGTGTTAATATCTTAATTAAATATTCTGCACAAGAATTTTTTAAATCTTGCGGGTGTAATTTTTTATTAATAAATATTTTTTCCAATTCATCATAATTATTAAAATCTGAATTACCACCAAATTTACTTGGTCTCTCTACAATAACCTTACTATTTCTCGGAAACACAATTAATTTCATTATTTGTAAAATTGGGTTATTTTCTGCAATACCCTCAGGGCAATAAGCATTATTAATTTTTTTATTTATACTTTCATTATTATCATTAATTGAAATCATGCTTTCTGGTTCTGAAGAACTCATCTTTCCAGGACCTTTTAAACTAGAAATTAAAGGTGTGTGTACAAAAACAGGAACTTTATAATTTATTAATGAAAGTAACTCGATTCCCAAAGCGTGAATCTTACGTTGTTCTATACCTGCGTGTACTAAATCAATTTTTAAATGTTTTATATCTGCTATTTGCATTAAAGGATATATTACTTGTGAAACTTTAGCATTTTCAAAGTCACGAGCTATTTCCTGCATACTTCTTAATGCTCTATTCATTGTTGTGTTTAATGCGAGAGTTAAAACATCGTCTATGTAATTAAGATTTCTTTGGAATTTACTTCCTAAAATAAATTCAGCTTTTAATCCAGCTGCTCTAAATCCATTTTCCCAAATTTTACATTGTTTATGTATAAAATTCCAATCCCCTTTTCTGTTAAGCCAGGTATGCCAATCAGCTAATAATACTTTAACATGAAATCCTGCTCTCTGTAGGTCCATTAATTTTGTTATTGTAACTAAATGGCCGAGGTGTAAGTCGCCGCTCGTTTCGTAGCCACAATAAGTTACTGGTTTTTTTAATTTAAGAATTTCTTTAATTCTATTTTCACCGATTATTTCAGCAGAATTTCTTTTTATTAATTCAAGCTTTTTATTTAAATCCATTAATCTAAAAAGTTATTTAAATAATATAAAGTTAACTATTTTATGGATGAAAAACAATTACTTAAAATTGCTTTATTTACTTCTTTAATCGGATTAATAATATTATTAATTATAGAACAAAAAATTGATTTAACTAATTCAAATATTTCAAATATTACTCGTGATGATATAGATGACAAAGTAAAGATTAAAGGTGAAATTACAAGAATTACAGAAACACCAGGACTTTATATTATAGATGTTAAAGATTTTACAGGAGAAATCAAAGTTATTGTATTTAAAGATCAACCACTAGAATTAAAAAACGGTGATATTATTGAAGTAGAAGGAACTGTAGCGTTGTATAAAGATTTTGTTGAAATTATTGCTAAAAGAATTATTGTTTTATAAAAAAGTATCACCTCTTTTTTAGCATATCACCTAATCTTATGAACATAAAGATATTTATATTACTTTCGATAACCAAAACTTTTCCTTGTCATTTGATTCAAATGTTCGACTAAATCTTTTTCTGGTTTGTGTAAAGCTCGTTCATAAGCCCAGCGAAGAGCTCTACATGCAGCGTCATAGCCTGCTTGCGATATTTCATGATCTGCAGTAAACACAAAATGATCAGACATAGCAGAGGCAAATCCAAAATTAATCTCGTTTTGACCTTTCAATGGTTTATCTAATTCTACCCTCATGTAGCGGTTTGTTGCTTCAACAATTTTGCCTTCAAGAGGTATTCTATCTTCGTATTTAGTTCGTATTGGTATATGATTCTTTCTTATATTCTCTTCTATAGATTCGTATCTTCTCCATTTCTCTTTAGCTTCTTCAATCTTGTGTGAAGCATAATTCAATATAGCTTCTTCTCCTTGTTTAACTACCCCCCCTGGTATAGTTTCACTTACTCGATAAAAACTTTCATGATAAAGAGTTTTATCTTTGAGATCTGTGTAAATAAATTTCACATTTCCAGAATCTAAAATAAACCTAAAGCCTTCTTTCATTAGTTCTTCTAATATTACTTTTGACATTTTAATCCTTAACTTTTATTCCTAGTAAATACCTTCCATCTAATTTTGGGTTATCTCTTCTTATATCTGAGATTAAACCTATGACTTCTTTGCCTTTTAATTCGTCAGTTAATTCTTTTTCAAGACCCTTCCTTGATTTAGAAAATAAATTTGGATCCAAGTTATCTTCATTAAGTCTAAAATCTTTTAAAAATTTATATAAGCCAAATTCTTCTAAAAATTTACTCCATTTCTCATATAAATCAAATTCAGGCCAACCTGATTCAGAATCGATTAATCTTAAATCTAAATTTAATGTAACAAATGAATTACAGGATACATTCCTATTTAATTTAAGATAAGCGGATTCTATTTTAAGTCTTGTTTTATGATACTCATCTTTACTTATCGGCTTAAGTGGTCCAAATCTTATATAGACTATTCCTTTTTCTCTTTCAATAAAATCCCAGGCAGAAATTAATTCTTGTTTTGTCATTTTATTTACCCCTTGTTATACTAAAATCCATCTACTATAAATAATTTTTTGACAATTTTATTCCTATAGGAATATTTATAAATACAAAAATTTACTTAAAATTATGGTATTTGACATAACTCAGCTAAAGAAAATCCGTAAACAGCTAAATTTAACACAGCATGAATTTGCTTTAAAAGCTGGAATAAGCCAAAGCATGGTTGCTAAAATAGAGGCTAATAAACTAGATCCAACTTATTCTAACGTAAAGAAAATAGAACAAGCTTTAGAATTATTAACTAAACATTATGAAAAAGAGGCTCAAGATATTATGATTAAAAATATTATTTCTGTAAGTAAAGATGAAAAAATCTCTAGTATAATAAAATTAATGAATAAACATACAATATCACAATTGCCTGTATTGGATAATGATAAAGTAATAGGATTAATTTCAGAATCTTCAATTTTAAGTAAAAATTTAGAAGATATAAAAAACTTAACAGCCACGGATGTTATGGATGATATTCCTCCAATTATAGCTAAAAATACTAAAATAGAAGTTATAAAACAGTTATTAAGATATTATCCTTTAGTATTAATTAAAGAAAAGGGTAAACTAATTGGATTAATAACTAAAGCAGATTTAATAAATAGTTTAGTTTCATAATAACCAAAACTTTAATATAATTTTAGTAATTTAATTATTTAACAAATTGGAGGTGTTAAAATGTATACCCTACCAAATTTAGGATACGAATATAATGCATTAGAGCCATATATAGATGAACAAACTATGAGGATTCATCATACAAAACATCATCAAGCTTACATAGATAAATTAAATGCTGCTTTAGAAAAATACCCAGAATTGCAAAATAAATCAGCAGAAGAATTAATTAAAGATTTAAATAAAATTCCTGAAGACATTAGAACCGCTGTAAGAAATCATGGTGGTGGGCATGTAAATCATTCTTTCTTTTGGCCATTATTAAAAAAGAACGTTAAATTTTCAGGAGAAGTAACAAAAACTATAACTAAACAATTTGGAAATTTTGAAAAATTCAAAGAAGAATTTAGTAATGCTGCTAATTTAAGATTTGGTTCTGGTTGGGCGTGGCTAGTAATAAATAATGGAAAACTAGAAATAATGAGTACTGCAAATCAAGATAATCCGATAAGCGAGGGAAAAACTCCGATTTTATGTATAGATGTCTGGGAACATGCATACTATCTGAAGTACCAAAATAGAAGAGCTGAATATATATCGGCATTTTTTAATGTTATTAATTGGATTCAAGTTGATAAAAATTACAAAGAAGCAATGAAGTAAATTGTTACTAGAAATATTAATAGCAATTTTAGTTGGATGTTTTCTTGGAATTATAACAGGGCTTTTTCCAGGAATTCATATTAACTTAGTAGCTGTTATTATTTTATCTTTATCACCTTTCCTAGCACAATATGTTTCAATCTTAACTTTAGCTATAATAATTATTTCAATGTCAATAACTCATACGTTTTTAGATGCTATTCCAAGTATATTTCTTGGAGCACCTGATTCAGGATTAGAATTAAGTGTTTTACCAGGACATAGGCTATTACTTCAAGGCAGAGGTTATGAAGCTGTTTTCTTAACTGCTATAGGAAGTTTATTTGCTGTAATAATAATGGTTGCTTTTGCACCATTTGGATTACCATTTATAAGTAAAATTTATCCTTTAATTCAAGATTTTATTCCTTATATTTTAATTTTCTTTTCAATTTTACTAATTTATAAAGAAAGAAAATCTAGAATATTAGCTTTAATTGTTTATTTACTTGCGGGTGTCTTAGGGTTAATAACTTTAAATTTACCTTTATCTCAACCCCTATTTCCTTTACTTTCGGGATTATTTGGAACAAGCATATTAATAACAAGCATACTTACAAAAACAAAAATTCCGCGACAAAAAATTACAGAATCAAAATTAAAGGAAAAAGAAATTGGTAAAGCGCTAAGCTCTGGTTTTTTTGCAAGTTTTCTTGTTGGATTATTACCTGGATTAGGATCAAGTCAAGCAGCTATTCTTGCTACAACAGCTCAGAAAAAAATTTCTCCTGAAAAATTTTTAGTTATTGTTGGTAGTATAAATACATTTGTAATGATTGTAAGTTTTTTGGCCATTTATTCAATAGATAAAGCGAGATCGGGTTCTGTTGTAGTAATATCAAAATTATTAGAAAATATTACGTTAAATCATCTAATTTTATTTTTAGCGGTTTCATTAATCGTTGCTGGTCTAGCAACATTATTAACATTAAAATTTGCGAAAATCTTCTCTAATATAATGAGCAGGGTTAATTACATAAAATTATGTTTATTTGTTATTTTTTTAGTTACAATATTAGTAACAATAATAACTGGTTGGAATGGGTTAGTTGTTTTAATAGTTGCCACATCAATTGGCTTAATACCAAATTTACTTGGCTTACAGAAAAATCATTTAATGGGTTGTTTACTTTTACCAGTTATATTATTTTTTTTATTATAACTAGCCTTTAGTCTTAATTCCAAAAATAGAACTCATCTCCAAAACAATAAAAACCAATACTGCTACAATAATCGCTTCTACATAAAGACTTGCTCCAATAGCTAGACCAACAGCTGCTACAACCCATAATGTTGCTGCTGTTGTCAATCCAATAATTCTTTCTCTTGCTCCTATAATTGCGCCAGCTCCCAAAAAACCTATGCCCGTAATTATACCTGCTGCTATCCTACTTGGATCAGCATTTTGAAAAAATTGCGTAGAAACAACCGTAATTAACATAGCACCTAAAGCTACTAAAATATGTGTTCTAAAACCTGCTGGTCTATGTCTTATTTCACGTTCATAACCAATAACTCCACCAAGTATTACTACAAGAATAACTTTTAATAAGAATTCAAAGTCAAAGGCCATAATTGTATTAATAAAAATTAGTTAATAAACTTTTTTATTTAAAACCATTTCCCTAAACCTTCTTGTTTCTCGTCATCTTTACCAAACATACTTTCTATCCTTTGTTTTGTTAATTCTAAACTTTGCCTTAAATAAGGTGGTAAATCAAATTTCTCTGCTAAATCTAATGTTGGTTGTAAATATTTAACAATAAAACCTTCTGCAACTGTAAATATTATCCTTCCTTTACATTTTAAGCATTCTCCGACTAATGGTGGTCTTCTGTATTTTTCGTTGCAATTAACACATCTAAATTGTTGTGTACTAAACTTTCTTAAATTTCCCCTTATATCTCGTATGAAATGTCTTTCAATTACTAATTTTGCTACATCTACTTCGTCCACTGCACGAATTTTTTCTGCTAACTCTATTTGTCCGAGAACTTTTTCTTGCATGCTTGGAATTAATTTATATGCAGAGCATCTTACTCCTGAATTAAAATCGCTTACATCATGAGTAAATTTAAAATCATAATATTGTTTTTCTGTCCCTAATCTATCTTTTAATTGTTCTATTTTAATTTCATTGGGCCATTTATATTGTAAAGCTGCTTCATAAAGCTCTAAAGGATACTTATCAACTAAATCTAAATCAAAAACCATATCATCTACCTCACTTGGTATTAATACAGAAGTTAGAACTAAAGGTGCATCTTGTGTCGCTCCACGATGACTTGGTAAATACTTTCTAGAAAAATTAATTAATGCGTCTAGCAAGAGCATTATGCAATTTTCATCACCTTCGCAATCCCGACGCTGTGCAGCATGCCACATTGGATGAGCAAAGCATCCTTGTGTTTTACTAAATCCAATTATCCTGCCAACTATTGCTGCGGAAGTGTGTGGCGCTAAACCAATAACTAAATGCCCTATTAAATCTTCTTTTGTTTTTGCATTGTAATATGACCCGAGATTATAGAAATTTTGTAATAAATCGTCAATAAAATTAGTCATCCTTAATAAAACAATATCTGCTCCCTCATCTGGCGATTCTTTGCAAGCTGGCAAAATTACATCACTTGGCATAATTTCAACTAACTGATCTTCATCTAATAAAGGGTTGCCATAAATATCTTGATTATAACCGAGTTCTCTTAATCTAGTTAATGAAGTGCTGATTTCTTTTGGTTTAAATGCTGTAATCGGCATCTCTGTCATATCAAAACGAATCGTGCCATCTTTATTAACATACAAATTATGTAATGCTCTTAAAATTCCTTTAGCTAAATTTTCTGGTGTATGATCTTCATTACTTGTGCCACGAACGCCTTTTATTAAATCTGGTGCTTGCTTCAATTTTAATTTTTTTAATGCATTTTCAAAGAAATGATTTATTGATAAACTTTTTAATCCATATGGTTTTAATTCGCCATGTTTTTTACAAATATTTGTATCATACATTAAATCACAATTTATACAATAAAATTTATTTTTTGTTTTCTTATCACAAACTTCACATATTTTGTAAATAGTGTCAATATTGCAATTCCCACAATAATAAATAGGAAATTCTGCTATAACTTTACCATGTTCTAATGCTGATTGGAAACTTCTTAATTTACCACCTTCATCTCCAACTGGAAATAAAACATGAGGACTTCCAGTTAATTTTCTTATCTTAGCTTTTTCAGGACGTCCCATTCTCGCTCCTATGAAAGTTCCAGACTTATCTCTAATAATTGCTTTACATGTTGCGTTTAATATCTCAAGAACATTTTCTTTATCTAATTTTAAATCAAAATCATTCAATGTAAATAATAATGCTCTAGCATCATCTTCTTTTATAATTACTTCATTGTTTTTAACATAATGTGGCAAGCCAATTAACTCTAGTACACGCTTAGTATCTACATCTTTCAAATCTAAATTAATTTCATAAACTAATGGTAATATTATTTCATTACCTTTAACTTTGCCTTTTTCCAACCAATTTAATAAACTCAAGAATTGATGTTTATTAATATCATTCCAATGATAGGTATAACGCGAATGTAACGGAACTTTATATAGTAAAGAAATTTCTTTTGCAATATCAAAATTAATTTTTGTAATTGGATTTTTAAATAAATTAATCAAAAAATCCTCTTCTATACCTAAATCTACTGCAATCTTACTTAAATCGAGTTTTCCATACTTATTAATAATAGCTTTTTCAAATTCTCTTAACCACCATTCCTCACAATATCCTGCAGGTACTAAAAAATGAGCCCTATTATAGAATTCACCATAATTAATTAAAATATCTCCTAAAAATAAAATTTCCTCTACTTCATCTTTTACTTGTTTGGCTTGTTCTTCTGTTTCTACAAAAATTACACTTTGATCTTTTAATTTGATAATAGGACCTTCAATAGTATCGCAAAGTGCAATTGCAGTAGATTTTCCAGGACGCTCATACCTTAATTGAGTTCCTGTTGCAATATAATTTTTTAATAAATGCATTGTTGCAGGATGTATGCTTAAGCTGCTTAATCCAGAAACTCTGCTTCTACCATATCTTAGTCTAAATCCGCCTACACGTAAAGGGTGTGTCAAAACAGGTCTTCCCGCAACTAAATCTTTGATATAAGTAAAATCTGGTTTTAATTTCTGTTCTGTTTTAGTTTCCTCTTTAATTTCACGCGCTTTAATCTTTTTTTGTAATTTTAAAAAATCTCCCAAAAAAGTCCAATCTTCTAACTCATATTCCTTGTAAAATTTATTTATTCTTCCAAAAAATTTAGGTGCTTTTTGGCAAAGAGCTTCTCCCATGACTAAACAAAAACCATTTCTTAATCTATTAGTTTCTATTCTTGGAATATCTTTATAATTTGAAACGTCCCATTTCTCACTTGGATCACCATCAATCTGTAATGGTAAATTTCTCATCATAAATTCTATTTCTTCTTCACTCGGTAAATATTGTAAATTGGTAACTTTTTCATGATAATCATATAATTCAACAATTGCTCTTCTAACTTCGTCTTCTGTAGGATCGTATTTATAATAACCAAATTTTTTTCTTATATAATCTGCTACTAAAATACTCCCGCATGTTATAGTTGTTCCCGCACTTCTTATTGGACCAGAGAACATTAAGCAGAAATATTCTTTACCATCTTTTCTTTTTTTAATTTTTAATTCTGTAAATCCCTCTAATGGGCTAGAAACAACACCATTACTCAAGTAAGCTAATCCTACCCTTATTCCAACTTCCATTGCTTCTTTTGTATTAGTAAATTTACAAAATTTTTCTTGTGCAACCTCTAAGCTAACTATTAATGCTACTCTCCAATCTAATTTTCCATATTTTAACTCAAGTTCTTCTATCCTAGCTACAATACCAGAATTTTTAATTTGAGGAGCAACCACGCTTATTAATCCCTCTACTCTTTCAGCCATATTTTTTGTTAATAAAATTTCTACATGATCAATGGGGTCGTAACCTAATCTTTTAGCTTGATCGGCTATCTTATATGCCTCTTCAATTTTTTCGTTCAATTCTGAATAATATTCATTAATTTTCATATTTCATTAAAATTTAGTATTTTCACATCTCTTGTTTTTAAATTAACCAAAACAGCTTTACAAGGATCTGGTACTATACCACGTCTTTTTTGATCTTCTGTTTGATCTATCCAGGCGCTACAATTTATTGTTGTAACACCGTGATAATTGTCTACTTTAGTTTTATGTAAATGTCCACTAATGAAGAAATCTGGAATTTTCTCAATTAACAAAGGATCTTCATCTGGATTTGGTAAATATAATGTAGCTGTGTGGCTTGGTGCAAGATGTCTGCGTTGTAATAAAAATTTCATTATTAAATCTGGTCTTTCGGTTCTTCCAGCTCTTCTTATACTTTCAACGTTCTCAACAATATAAAAAAAACTTGAGCCGTGATAAATTAAAATATTAAATCCTGAAAAATCTTTTGTCGATGCTATATTAACTAAACTTGGGTTAGTGGCCATAATAACATTTGAAAATTCGTATAATAAAGGTGCCATCTTTTTATCTGGAAATGGTTGTGGCTCAGCTAATCTAACTGCATCATGATTGCCCACACTTAGAATTATCTTAATGTCTTTTCTTATTCTTGCAAGATATTCTGCTAATTTTTCATATTGCTTGTAAATATCTAATATTGCTAAATCATATTCCTGATCGGGGTAAACCCCAACGCCATCCACCAAATCACCCGGAATAAATAAATATTTTACTCTCTTTGCTATTTCGCGTTGTTCTTTATTTCCATAATTTCCATTAATCCAATCAATAAACTTTAAGAAATTTTTTTCAAAAAATACTTTATTTCCAACTTGTAAATCAGAGGTAAAAGCAACATACTCTTCATTTGGACCTTTTTTAAGTTCATTGTTTAATGATATATCTGGCAAGAAAATTTCATTAACAAAAATTATTCTATCACCATTATAACCCGTAACTCCAATTACTTCATCAAAAATAATGTCATTTGCTAATTCAAACAGCTCTTTTCTTGATTTATTTATAACAACATTAATTAAACCAGTAGGGTCTTCTAATGTTATTAAAATATTACCATTTTTTGTTATTCTTTTATCATTTACTAAACCGATTATTGCTATAGTTTCTCGTTCAGATCTATTTAATGCTCTGTTTATTGAGACTGCATTTTGTAATTCCTGTCTTTTTAATAAAATATTTTTTAAAAAATTATAACGAATTTTAAAATAATCAATAAAATCTTGAACTTCTCTTTTCTTATCTTTATCAACATAATTCTTTAAAATAATTACATTACCACCGTTACCCTCTTCAAGCTCGATTTCTATTTTTGGTTCTCCTTGTCCTTCTTCAAAAATTTCATTATTATTAAAATCTTGTTTTAATATATCTAAAAAGAGATTATAAGTTTTATTTTCTTTATTTTTCTCGGCAAGTACCCGAGCTCTGTCGAATTCCTGCCAATTTATATTAGCTGGGTTATTATCTTGATTTAATATTTCAAAAACATCTTCATTTATTACCAAAGGTTTATTTTTAAGCTTATTAAAATTTTTTATAACCTCCTTTATATCAATATTTTCAAGTTTTTCAATTAATTTTGGGCTTACTAAATAGCCCTCTTTAATAAAATACTCAATTAAATCCTTCATAATCCTAATCCTTCTTTCAATGTTTCCTTTATTTTTGGAAATGTAGAAGGGTGTATTGCTAACTCAATTTCTCGGGTTCTTCCATATCTGCCTTTAGAAATTACTTTTGTGTTAATAATCCCAAGCATATCAAACTCTGCTATGATATCAGAAACTCTTCTTTGGGTTAATGGTTTAATATTAAGTTCATGACAAGTTTTTTTATAAAAGTCGTAAGTTTCTCCTGTAAATACTTTATTATCTTTATCAGAAACATTCAATATACTATATAAAGTAATTTGGAATTGTTTTGGTTGTGTTCTTACTGCATCTAAAATCCTGTCATGTTCGATTTTCTCGTCAGCCTCATCAATATGTTCTATTCTAATTTTTGGTTGGTTTTTCCTTTCTGCTAATTCCCCTGCTACTCTAAGCAATTCTAAAGCTCGTCTGGCATCACCATGTTCACGAGCTGCATAGGCTGCGCATTTCTCAATCACACCATCTTCAACAAAGCTATCCCTAAAAGCTAGTTTAGCTCTTTGTCTCAAAATATCTTGAAGTTGTATTGCGTTATAAGGCGGGAATATTAATTCTTCCTCGCTCAAACTAGACTTTATTCTGGGATCAAGATTATCTATAAACATTAAATCATTCGAAATACCAATCAAAGACATCTCACATTTTTTTAATTCTGAGTTTAGCCTAGTTAAATTATATAATATTCCATCTCCTGTTTTTGTAACTAGTTGATCAATCTCATCTAAAACTAAGATAACAAGTTGCTTTTCATTATCTATTGCATCAATAAATATTTTATAAATTTCTTCTGTCGGCAGGCCTGTAGCTGGAACCTCCTTACCAAATGATCTTGCTAATTGGGCTATTAATCTGTATTCTGTATCAGCTACCTTTTTTAATTTACAATTTAGATAAGCATACTTTAATTTCAAATTTTTTTTGTTAATAATTTTAATAATTTGATCCATTACATGTTGTGTTACACATGTCTTTCCTGTTCCGGTTTTACCATAAATAAAAACATTACTTGGTTTTTCATTTCTTAATGCGGGTGCTAATATACTTGCAAGTTGTTCGATTTGTTCGTCTCTATGTGGAATAGTATCTGGGGTATAATTACTTTGTAATGCTTTTTTATTAACAAATATAGATTTCTTTTCAAGATACGTTTCAAAAAATTTAGATAATTTTTCCCCCATTTTGAAAACTTATGAAAACTAAGCTGATATTTAAACATTCTTATAATAAAATATACAAACCATGACCTATATTTCATATGGAACATATTTTTCATGTTAGAAACCTTTGTTTCATGTAGACTTAAAAAGAATAATATATAATAAAAAATATATTTTTAAATAATATATAAAATAATTTAGAAAAATTTAAATAATAATATATAAATAAAAAATATAAAAGTGTAAAATTCTTAATATATAAGCCTTAAAAAGGCAAATTTTAATTTCTTTATTTTTAAAATTACAAAATATTTTTATCGACGATGAGCTAAATTTAATTAAAATTATTTTATTTATAAATCAAAGCTTATTTTGAACTCCAAAAGAAATTCCAAGCTTATTTTGTTTCCATCCGCAATAAAGGTGTCTGGGTGTTAGAGAAAATTATAATCCAACCTTCCTTAACATTATACCATTTCTATAAAAATTTATAGAAGGTTTAACGTAAATATCTACTTTTGATATTCCCTAATCTCAACAGGCGTTTGTATATAAGATTCAAGTTTTATTTTTTTATCTGATTCATGTATGGTTGCCACACAAATTCCAAAAGATTTACCTTCAGAATAAAATAACAACACCCTCTCCTTTTTGATTGGGAGAAGAAATACCAACGAGTTCTATTTTATTTCTTATAACAAAACCTTCTAATATTTTAAGATTTTTTTCTATTATTTTACATTCAACCATTTTCTAAAAATTAATAATTAGATTTTATATTACCCATACTAAAATATATAAAATTATAAAATTTTTCACAAAACCCTCGAATAACACAAAGTTTATAAATAAGTTGTTACTTTAAGATTAATATTGAGGTAAAACAAAAAATGGCAGAGGAAGAGAAAAAATACAATTCAAGACAAATACTAGGGAAGCTCATCGTTACAAAAACAGGCAAACGTTTTGGTGAAGTCGGTGATTTAACATTCGAGACTAAAACTGGAGAATTAATTCATGTTGTTGTTAAAAACCCAACTGGCTATTGTGAAGGTTTAGAACTCGAGAAAGATAAATCGGGAAATCCATTAATACCATATTCAGCTGTTATTGCTGTAGGCGACTTTATTGTAGTCGCAGAAGAAGAAATAATTTAATTCTAAGATAAAGATTTTTAAACTAGAAAGATATTATAATATTGCATGAAATCGTTTAATTTTAAAACCACAGCAGAAATAAAAATTCCGACTAATATAATTGATCAAATAGTTGGACAAGAGCAAGCTGTTAACATAGTTAGGAAAGTAGCAAAACAAAGACGTCATTTATTATTGATAGGACAACCTGGCGTGGGAAAAAGTTTAGTGGGACAAGCTTTAGCAGAGTTATTACCCGAAGAAAAATTAGTTGATGTGCTAGCTTACCAAAATCCAGCTGATGAAAATATTCCTTTAATAAGGATGGCACCAAAAGGCCAGGGTAAAAAAATAGCCGCAAGAGCAAAAATTCAGGAAATGTCCTCTTTAAAAAATCAGAATGTTATTTTCTTTATATTATTAATTTTAGCCTTAATTGCACCATGGTGGATTAGAAAAAGTTATGGTGATATAATGGCAGCAGCCTCGTTAATCGGGAGCATGATGTTTTTAGCAGCATTTGTATTATTTATTAATTTAAACAAAAGGGTCGCTCTTAGAGGTATGGAAATTAGAGCGCCAAAAATTTTAATAGATAATTCCTCGACGGAAAAAGCACCATTTATTGACGGTACTGGTAGTCATTCCGGCGCATTACTTGGTGATGTACTTCATGATCCACTTCAAAGCGGCGGACTGGGCACACCCGCTTACGAGCGTTTAATTCCCGGAATGATTCATAGAGCAAATGGTGGAGTATTATTTATTGATGAAGTAGCAAATTTAAATCCTAAATCTCAACAAGAATTACTTACAGCATTACAAGAAAAAAAGTATTCTATTACTGGACAAAGCGAGAGAAGCTCTGGTGCAATGACTAGAAGCGAACCTGTTCCATGCGATTTTGTTTTAGTTGCTGCGGGTAATCCCGAAACTGTTAGAAACATGCATCCTGCTTTACGTTCTAGAATACGTGGTTATGGTTACGAAGTTTATATGGGGCATGAGCTAGACGATACAGAAGAGAATAGAATGCATCTTGCAAAATTTGTTGCTCAAGAAGTTGTTAAAGATGGTAAAATACCTCATTTTACAAGAGAAGCTGTTTTAAAAATAATTGAAGAAGGTAGAAGAAGAGCTAGTACTTCTGGAAAATTAACATTGAGATTAAGAGAATTAGGTGGATTAGTAAGAGCAGCTGGTGATTCAGCATTAGAAGAAAAATCAAAATTTGTTGAACCAAAACATATTGATAAAGCAAGATTATTAGCAAGAACATTAGAACAACAAATGGCTGATAAATATATTGAGCAGAAAAAACGTTATCAAGTTATTACAACTACAGGCTATTTAGTTGGCAAAGTTAATGGGTTAGCTGTTATGGGATCAGAAGATCATTTTTCTGGAATAGTACTTCCAATTGAATCAGAAGTTACACCCGGTGGAAGAAAAGCAGAGTTTATTGCTACAGGTCAACTTGGTAAAATAGCAAAAGAAGCTATAAAAAATGTTTCAGCTATCATATTAAAATACTTTGGTGAAGATATTAAAGAAAAATATGACATCTTTATACAATTCTTACAAACAGCAGATACAGGTGTTGAGGGTGATTCAGCTAGTATATCAGTAGCTACAGCAATTGTTTCAGCATTAAAAAAAGTTCCTGTAAGGCAAGATACAGCAATGACTGGTAGTTTATCTGTTAGGGGAGAAGTATTAGCTATAGGAGGAGTAACAGCAAAAATAGAAGCAGCTATAGAAGCAGGCATAAAAAGAGCGATTATTCCAAGAGCTAATGAAAAAGATGTTTTATTGAGCAAGGAACATCAAGGTAAAATTGAAATTATTCCAGCAAGCACAATCCAAGAAGTTTTAAAGCACGCTTTATATTGGAAAGGTAAAGAACATATATTAAGAAAATTAAAATCAAGATAATAATTCTTTATATTTATTATAAGCTAGATTAGTTAAGCACCATTTTCTCTTAACTTTATTACCTTTACTTTCCTCTATATGGATAATTAAATTATTTTTTTGAAGCTCTTTTAATAATGCTAAACTAAACTCATTATCCCTTATAATAGAATCAGCAATATTATAAGTATACATAAATTCAGGATAACTTTCGTATAATACCCTTAATATTTCTTCTTTAATTTTCTCTTTTTTCTCTTGTGAAATTTGAGACATAATTTTTACTAAATTAACCTTTATTTAAATTTAACTCATTCGGTTAAACAAACTAAACAAACATAACATTTATATATATTCTTTAAGCAATAATCCTGATTAAAATGCCATTTATAGGGTTTAATTTTGATAAAATAAGTGCAGAGCATTTAAAAGATGTTCGAGGTAATGTTAATGTAAAACATAACTTAAATATAGTTAATGTTAAAGAACATGAAGTTAATCTAGATAAAAAACAAGAAGTTCTTAAATTTGAGTTTGAATTTAATTTAGATTATGAGCCAGGTTTTGGCAATATTAATATTAAAGGCCACATGCTTTATACAGATAATCCTAAAAAAATGAAGGATATTTTACAAGAATGGAAGAAAAATAAAAAACTTCCAAATGATGTAATGGCAAGCTTATTTAATACAACATTAGCTAAATCCAATATTAAGGCTTTAGCTTTAAGTCAAGACATTAATTTACCTCCTCATTTACCTTTACCGAGGATAGAGAAGCAACAAAAAGTAAATGTAAATGTTAAAGAATATATTGGTTAAATAAATTCGTTTAATGTTTTAATTTCCTTTTCTTTTTTCTCAGCTTCAGCCCAACTTATGCCCTCTTTTTTCATTATCTTTAGAATTTTAAGCTCTTTGATCATTTTATGTTAAGATGAAAATTGTTTTTATTTAAATACATTTTTAGCTTTAAAGATATATTATAAATCATAGTTAAAGAAATATAGCTAAAAAAATGAGATTATTATTTTATAATTAAAATTTTTGAGTTAATTTTTTATATTTATTCTTGCTAATAATTCTATGGACCCTGATTTTGATACTAAAATAAGAGCTTCTTTTGCAAAAGTTAGGCAAGACATACAGATTATTAAAGAAGAGATAGAAAAGCTTAAAGAAGCTTTAATTTTACAAAATAAGTCTAATTCTACCTTAAAAGAGGACGTGGGCTACCTTAAACAGCTTTCAAATGAGCTAAGAAGCAAGATTTCAACTATTTCCATCGGAAATCGTAGGGTTGATGATGACGATCAACGATCAATGACAATGAATGACAATGCCAAACAGCTAAGATTCCTGCTAGAAAACAAGTTTAGAAGCTTAACAGACAGAGAATTTTCAGTGTTTATGGCCATTTACCAGCTCGAAGAAGAGCAAGGAACAGTTACTTACCAAGATATGGCCAATAAACTAAATATTAGTGGAAGTAACCTGAGAAATCATGTATTATCTTTAATAAATAAAGGAATTCCCGTCGGAAAAGAGCGTTTATTCAATGGAAAAACCACCTTTTTTATAAAAAAAGAGCTTCGCAACCTTAATATTGTGGCTGATCTAATTGAGTATAGACAGCATAAAACCTTTAAACAATAACTCTCACTTCGCTATTTTTCCTTAAAATTTGCTTATTTTTAATTGATTTTTATTTAAAGATACCAAAACCCTCACTTTTTAGAAGTTAAGTATACTTTTAGTAGTCAGGAACTCTCACTTTTTTGATCTTACCATCCTTTTTACCATCTTGTCTAGGTAGAATACCTTCCTCCTTGCCTCAGTATCCACCCTCTCACTTATATTAAAACCCATCTTTTTCACGTCGTTAACATGCCTTCTTACTGTTATAATACTTAATTTTAATTCTTTAGCAATATCCCCATATTCTAGTGGGGTTTCAGCTATCATTAATAATTGGATTACCCTTTTTTGAGCTGGTGTAAGTACATTTTTAAGCTTTTGAACGTTCATGAATGATTGATTTGAACGCTTGAACGCGATTGAACGTTCATGAACGATTGAACGCTCCTCCCCCGTCGGCTCCTCGTCGACATTTTTTTCTAAAATCTCCTTCATTTCCATTAATGTTTGCTCGATTTTATCCAGCCTTTGATCATGTTTTTCGTGCTTATCTTTAAATTGATTAAGAACCTTATCAATCAAATTCATATCTTTCTTTATATTTGAGAAAGAATTATTTAAATTCGACTTTAATTTTTCGACTTTCCCATCTTTTTTTCTACCGAAGAACCAAAAAGCCATTAACAAATTAAATATTAAATATTATATAAATGTTTCTTTACAATAAAGCTTAAATATTTCAAGCAATTATTAAAATTAATGTACGAAGAGTTAAAGATAGACCCTTTAAATCATGAATATACACTTTCTAAAGTTGTTTCTTATATTGATTCTAGATTACAATTAATTGAACGTTCAAAAAGAGTAGATATATTTGATGAATTTGCTAATCTAATAAATTATGCCGAGAAAGTTGGGTTAAAGGGCAATCATTTACCTGTACTAAGATCAAAAATGTTTAAGTTTTTAGGCGGTAAAGCAGATGATAGCATAGAAAGCGACGACAAACAAATTCTAATAGACGAATTGAATCATCATAAAACAATAATGGAAAATGACATTATTGAATCTAAATTTAAAGACGAAGAGGATGACTCAATTAACATTTATATTTTAGAAGCGCACTTCCCACTAAAAGGAAAAGAAGACCGAATTGGTGTTATTGCCCACACCTATTCTCAAGCAGCATTTAAAATTAGAGAAGAATATGGTGAATTTCATTTACAAAACCCAAACGAGTTCAGAAAATTAGAGTGCAAACATTTAAGGATAAGGGTGGATGAAGATAAGACAGTTGTTATATGCGAATTATTGAGAGGAGAGTGCCCTGTTTTTTATCAAGGCGATAATTTATGCATTAAACCAGGATATGAAAATTTCGAATCACATTTTGAAAAGACATTAGAAAAAATATTAAACGATTCTAGCTAAAAACTTTTTAGCAATTCTTAAAATTTTTATTATAAATAAAAAAAAGAAAAAATAGGCCTTATTTACTTACTAAACCCAGACCATAAGGCCCAAACAGCTACAACTAAATGTAGGATGTTATCTAGAGCTTCTAAGTTGGCACCTAAGAAATTTGCACCAGCAAAAAATCCGGAAAGTGTTGCAACTGCTGCAAATAATCCTACTAATACAGTAACCCATTTGTTTAAACTATTATTCTTAACGAAGTAGACCAATAATAATGCTACTACACCAAGAACTAAATGGGCCCAATTTTCTGCATTATCAAACCACCATGCAGCACCAAATACACTTGTATCAGAAGTAGGTCCAATAAGGAAAAATCCTAGGACACCAATTACAACTAGAACCCATCCACCCCACATTAAAAAGTTTTTTGGAGTGAAAAATCCAGCCATTAATTACACCTCCTTTTGATTAAAATACCTAGGTAAATCTTATATATAAATATATTGATTAGAAGTTTTTAGCAATGATAAAAGGTTAAATTTATATTAATTTATTATTAATTATTTGTATGAAAAGAAAAAAGTTAACAAGTAAAGATGAATTATTTGGAAAAGACGAAACCTCTAAGTTATTAGATCAAAGTGCTTTAATGATAAAACAAAAAAAGCACGTGTTGAAAACAATAGAGTACGATGATATTGCAGACGAAACAAGGCAAAGGATATATAATTTATTAAAAAAAGCTAGAGAAAAACCAAGAACTAAGCAAAAATTAGAGAAAATGCTATCTTTCCACTGTGAGTTTTATGCACATAAGGGCGACAGATACGCAAGCTATTCTCATCAATTTCTTACTGAACTTTATTATTGGAAACAAGGAAAAGACGGCTTATACTACCCATATTAAAACTTTTTAGCAAATAAGAGTAGATGTAACAGTGATTACGTCTACTTTCAGCTGTTTTCAATACAACTTTTCGATATAAGGTATATTATGTACACTTGTATGTGGAACGGACCATAACCTAATGTATATAAATAAGTTCTGACTTCAAGGAATGATGTTAAGAATAATATTAGATACAAACATTTATGGTTTCTTAATAAAAGAGAAAAATATTGATGACTTAAATAAAAAATTAAAAGAAAATAAAGATTTAAAGATCTTTGGTTATAAAGTTATAAAAGAAGAGCTTAGAGATGTTCCTAAGAAACAAAAATTAGGGGATCATAAGTTAAGAACATTGTTAATTAATCTGTATTCCGATTTAATAAAAGAGCAGTATGGCAGATCTACAGAAATTAAAAAATTAGCAGAAGAATATTATAAAGAATTCAAAAGATTAGGTGGTAAAAGAGCATTTGGTGATTTAAAAAATGATTTTGAAATAGTTGCCTGTGCTTCCATCCATGATTTGGATATTATAATATCTGATGACGAGAAGACACTAAAGGGTAGAATAGCCTTAAGGTGTTATGAGAATATAAATCTAAAAAACCACCTAAAAGTACCAAATTTTTATGGTTATGAAGATTTAAAGAAAAAAATTATTGGGTTGTAAGCTTAATAAATTTATTAACCTCTCTAATAAAATTAGGATCTTTTTGGGCCTCTTTAATAGCCCTTATTAATTCCCCATTTGACATTTTTTTTGTTTTTTTCATTTTAGACTCCCCCGACTATCACCTCTTAATCTTTCAAATCAAAAAATCACCCATTTTTGCCCTTCCCATAAGAGCAAAATATCCATCGGTCAACCCCCTTCCCTTTTGGATATTAAAACTATATAAATACGATATAAGTACTATATAAATATTACTTTTAGCAACTTTTATTAATATCTTTATTCTATAAATTTTAATGAAAATAAAAGAAATTCCCTGGTTTAATCGCCCTGGATTTAAATTAACTAGGAATGGTGTAAGTTCTTTAGATAGTGCAGAATTGTTATCTATTATTTTTGGAATAGGTAATGAGAAAGAAAGTGCTTTAGAATTAAGTAATAGATTACTAAAAAAATATAACTTAAACAAACTAGAATATTTAGGGTTAGACGAATTAAAAAAAGAATGTAATAATGATATAACTAAAGCTCTTAAAATTCTTAGTTTAATTGAACTAAGTAAAAGATACAATAAATTGATGAAAGGGGGTTATAATAGCAAAATTATAAGCAACGCTAAAGATGTATATGACATGTTTGTAGATGAGATGAGAAGCTATAGGAAAGAGGTTTTGAAGATTGTTTTGTTGGATACTAAAAATAAGGTTATTAAGGTTAATGAGGTTTCTGTTGGGACTTTGAATAATTCATTAATACATCCTAGAGAAGTGTTTAAAGAGGCAATTAAGGAAAGTGCTTATTCTGTAATGTTGGTCCATAATCATCCATCAGGGAATCCAGAACCAAGTAAAGAGGATATTGAAATGACAAAGAAAATTATTAATGCCGGAAAACTTCTTGGCATATTAGTTTTAGATCATGTTATTATTGGAAACGACAGATATTGGAATTGGTTAGACAATCAATTTTAATTCTTTAGCTTTATTTTTAAAATATTCTTCAGTATCCTTATTCATAAAAAAAACAAATATGCCTTTGTGTGCTCTTGTTAAGAGAACCCTATAAATATTTTTAAGATGTTGAACAAATTCATCATTTCCTCTTTTAGCCATATTATCACAAGAATTTTCTGGTTTTGCATACCAACTTTTATGTTTTTTATCCCATACTAAATCATTTCCAAATATAATACCCATATAATCAAATTCAAATCCTTGAGAAGTATATACAGTTCCTATTTGCTTCATACCAGAATCATCTGTAGCCCATTTCCAAAATACCTCTTTGTTCTCCCAAGGCATTTCAAAATCTCCTATCTTAACATCATTAACAAGAGACCCGTCTGTATTTGGTTTACTCCAAGGCCAACAAAAACCTGCAGTCAATCTTGCAGAATTTTTCTTTTCTTTATTTTTTTCGTCAATTATCTTTTTAAGTTCATGAGGTGAACTAACAATTTTAAATTCCATTTTAGTTTCTTTATCAGGTTCAATATCAGTACCTTCTTTTATCCCCAATATTTTTTCAATTTTTTCCAAATAACTCCCAGAACCGCCACATCTAAATTGAGTTTTAAGTTCTGGTAATTCATATACTTTTGCATTGAATTTTTTTGCAGCTTCTTTAATAAGGTCAACACTTCCTGTTTCTGTTGGTCTAACAACTTGTTGTTCATCTATGAAGAAGAGAGATAATTTTGCTGATCTAATTAATTCATTTATTTGTGGTTCTCCAGTTCTTAGATGCTTTGGCGTATATATACTTTCGCTTGTTTTTCTTATTCTATGTGCTTCATCACAAATGATAACATTTATTCCATTTTCTTTATACTTTGATTGATCAACAAAACTATTAAAAAATTTGAATTGTTTTGCGGACCTTGTTCCAAGTATCTGCTTTAATGTATTTGTAAATGCTGACGAACCTGTAGCATGAACAACATTTACCCCTTTTCTTAGTAATACCCCCATAACTTCTAGCGCAATAACAGATTTTCCCGTTCCCGGACCGCCTTTTATAATCATGATAGCCTTTTCTTTAGATTTAGAAATTTGTTTTGCTTTTGTCATGATTGCATTATAAGCTGTTCTTTGTTCATCTATTAAATTAAAAATTTGCTGTTTATTTATCATTTCACTCGTATGATCCATTAATTTCTTTGAAGGTCGTAAAATACTTATGTTGAATCTTCCAAAAACACCCAATCCCGAATCCGATGCTAATTTTTCTATAAGAAAATTTCCAAGATTTATCATTTCTTGTTTTGAGAAAATAGGATATTCTTCAAGACATTTCTTAAATTTAGGAAGATATAGAACTTCATTGAACCCTTTATTGTAATTATGACAATAAACACATGCACTTAATAATATTTTTGGATTTTCATCAAATACAGTTACAAAATCTTTTAAATACCAGTAATAACCTTCAGCTTGTGATGAAGGATGTGGAACTTCTCTCCAGCCTTTACCTATAAACGCTCTAATATTTCCTTCATTAAAACTATCTTTTACCGAATCGTTAGACCATTGTTTTAATTCAATAATAACAATATTATCATTCCCTTGTTTATCTTTTCCAAATAAAAGAACATCTATTCTTTTTTGTGAATAAGGCAATTCATATTCAATAATTATTTTATTTTTATTTAATGGAGTATTTTCTAAAACGGTTTTGACAAAATTTAAAGAGTTTACCCAAGACCTAATTTCTGATGGACTTGCTCTTTTTTTGTAATACTCTAAATATTTATTAGAAATTTTATCAGCAACTACATTCTGAGAAACATCTTCTTTGAATTTTTCAACCACATTTTCATATAATCTCATTTTATAACTCCGTATATTTCTTATTAGAACCTTTTGCTTTTTTTATAGGATATTTTTCTTCATTCTTTTTTAATTTTTTGTTCAATTCAGTTGTTAGGTCGATATTATATTTTTGTGCTAATCTTAAAAGAAAATATAAAGCATCTGCCATTTCTTCAGAAATATGCTCTCGCTTTTCTGTGTTTTTAAACATCTCTTCAATTTCTTTTTCAGATTTGAATCTAAAATGTTCTAAGAGCTCCGATGATTCCGTTATTATCCCAATGGCTAAATCTTTTGCCCCATGAAATGGACCCCAATTTCTATCTTCACAAAATTTTTTAATTTTTTCTTTTAATTCATGAATGTTTGTTTTATCATCCATTTTCTCTCCAATTGCAAAACACACAATCTTTTCCCCTTTCAGGAATTTCTCCTTTTACTATTTCAATTGCTCTTTTAAATAACATTTCAGCATGTTTAACATCCACTTTCATCTTTATTAGTTCATTCTTAAATTTAAATTCACCACTTTCCATAACTTGTTCAGGTAAATAAAACAATAAATAAGCATAATCCTCTGTTTCATAACCATTTTTCCTTAATAAAAAATTATATATGTTTAATTGATCTTGATAATGATGAGCAGTGTCTTCCTTTAACGCAAATCCTCTTGTCTTGTAATCTATTACAATTAACTTATTTTCTTTGCTTAATAAATTATCAACTGCTCCATGCAATAAAACATCATTTTCCTTATCATAATATTCTACACCTTTAAGATTATTTCTCCATGTTTTTAATAAATCTTTATCTGGAAATAATTTAACATCTTTAAGCTCTTTTAATTCAGGTGGTAATTTATTATTATCGCGAAATCTGTCAAAATGTTCTTTAAGCATCTTATCTACACCAGAAGGTAAACTTGGAAATATTCCAGAAGGACGAGGAGTTTTTTTAACAACTTGCAGCCAAAAACATCTAGGGCAATCTTCTATTAAGCTTATTGATGAGGGTGAGAGTTTGTAAGTCATTTATTTAATATAATACTTTTAATATTTTAAACCTTTCTCTTATCAAAATAACTATCCAAGCAAAAAAAGCTCCAATCATTCCTAATATCATATCTTTTTGAGCATCCCATTGATCCCCCTGCATCCCCAAGAAATTAGTTCCTATAATTTCACTTTTAGTTGTTAATAAAGACAAATATTCAATAACCTCATAAATACCTTTAAGTCCTGTAACAATTAAAAATATTATAAAATATAACCAAAACCCCCTAATCCCAACTTTCTTAGAAATAAATTCATAAGCAGGAAAATAAAATATAAAACCAAATATAAAATGAACAAACCTATCATAGTTATTTCTTTCTAAATTAAAATTATCTTTAATTAAATCAAATAATGGCACCTCAGTGTAACTAAAATGGCCTCCAATTGCATGCAAAACAAGCAATATAAAAAGCAAACTGTATGTAAAATTAGAGAATTTAAACCTTTTATATGTTAAAATCAACAAAAATACAAATACAATAGTAAGAATATTCTCATAAGCCCATGCAATCCTATATCTTGGATTAATTGCTAATAATATCCAAATAATCAGAAATAATACAAGCAAAAATTTAGAATAATCTCCCTTTTTAAAAATCTTCATAATTAAACAAGAACTCAAGTTAATATAAATTTACCTTATCAACAAGGTGATATAATTTATCTTTACCTAAAGCAAAACTGCAAATATATTCTAAATTTGGATGTTTTAAAATAGCACCCTTAACATGTTCATAATCTAAAAACTCAACCTCTGCATTATAATCAGTTTTAAATCTTTCTAAATCAACTTTACTTACAGGTTCGCCGTTCATTCTATCAAGAAGTTGAGAAATACTAATATTAATATGAGAAATGCTTGTAACCCCTTTTTCTAAATTTTCCTGTTCCATTTTAAAGTAATCTATGTTTTTTCCAAAATATTAAAAAAATTACTAGAATTTAAACTTAACTATTTGAAAAGTTTAAAATTAAATTGCCATCTCTGCTAGGACTCATATAAAACTCACCTTCACCATCTCTAGGGAATAATTTTCTGTATTTAATTTTATATAAATGTCTAACAATAAAATTTAAAGCCCTTTCATTAGTAATCCAATCTTGTTCAAATATAGATAAATCAATTTTAGCATAACCCCGTAAAGTTAAATCTGTTAAATCACTTGTAAAATAATTCCAATAATAAGGATAATAACTCATAACTAAATCCTTAATTGTACGAAATTTTGGTTCTCTTCCAAGCAAATTTTCATCCCTTGATTTAGCAACACTACCAAATTTACCATCTTTCTTGTAAATAAATATATTATGATCTAAGTCACGAGCCTCTAAACAAACTATCAATGGTAAGTAATTATGCTGGCTTAATATAGCAGCAGCACATAAAGCACCTTCTAAACAATCCGCTTTTTTTTCTCTAACCACCACTCTAAAAGATCTTTCAATTTCACTTTCATCGTCTAGCCTATATTCTAGCTCATTTACTAAAAAATCTTGTACTTTACTTGGGGTATTTAATTTACTAATTAATCTTAATTCTTTTGAAGTAAAATTTGGTTTAAACATTTATTTTCATTAATTCATAATATTTTTATACTTATCTTTTATTATACCTTTATGCTTGATAAATTGCAAACTGAATTAAAAATAAGAGGTTTTAGCCAAAAAACTATAGATTCTTATTTGCTTCATAATAAATTATTCTTAAATTACATTAATAAGCAACCAGAGAATATAGAAGAACAAGATATTAAAAACTATTTGGCGTATTTAATGGATAAAAATTACAAACCCAGAAGTATAAGCTTAGCTTTAAGTTCATTAAAATTCTTTTATCACAATATTTTAAATAAAACTATATTAACTAATATTAAAGCTCCTAAACTTGATAAAAAAATACCAACAGTTTTAACAAATGAAGAAGTTAAATCTTTACTTAATGCTTTAACAAATATAAAACATAAGATATTAATTAGTTTAATGCTATCTAGTGGATTAAGAGTTAGTGAAGCTGTTTCTGTAAAAACAGATGAAATTAATTTTAATGATCATACTTTAATAGTAAGAAGTGGAAAAGGTAAAAAAGACAGAATTACAATAGTTTCAGAAAAATTATTAGAAGATATTAAAGCATATTTAGCTAAAAGAAAAGATAAAAATCCTCATTTATTCCCTATAAGAGATACTCATGTTACAATTAAATTAGCTCAAAAAATAATTAAACAAGCTGCACGTAAAGCAAATTTAAATAAACGTATATATTGTCATGCTTTAAGATCAACATTCGCTACAAATTTAATGAATAATGGGGTTAATCTCAGGTTTATACAGAGTTTACTTGGTCATGCTAATTTAAGTACGACAGAGGCGTATACAAAAGTTAATACAGAAGAACTTAAGAAAATAAAAAATCCTTTAGATTATTTATGATTCTATCTTTTCTTCGAGACTTTTTTCAAACATTTCAGAAAGTTTTAATGCTAATTCAGAAGTTTCTTTATCATGAACTCTCTTTTTAAATATATTTTCTACAGTTTCCCAAGTATACCCGAGAGGTAGCCCGTCTATAAAACCCCATTTTTGAGGCATACAATCATTCTCATAAATAAATATTTTCTTTTCTACCGTATTAAGTCTGAATTCATACATATTATGACCAATAACGTAAATTGCCATAATATTAAAAATAAAGAAATATTAATAAATTTATTCATTTATTAAATTAAAATCACTAACTAATTTTGCTAAATCTTTATTACTTCTATTTCTATTTTGAATTTCTTCTAGTATTTCTACTGTAAGTTCACCCTTTCTGATTACCTTTTCTTTATAAAAAACATCAGATAATTCTTCTATCCCATCTATTTTTTTGTAAGACATGATCCCCCTTATATCATCTTCATTATTACAAATTTGTCTTGATAAATTGGAAAAATCCCCATCAAAATCGTCCATATACACTTTAATTAAATTTTTCCATTCGACGTAAACTTTATCCATTTTTAGGCTATAATAACCCCATTATATGGCATAATAATTAAGAATTTAAAATTAACTATTTTATAAAAACCAAATCTATATTCGATAAAATACCCATAGATAGATTTATATACTAGTTTATATTAATAATAGCGTCGATATTTACAAAAATAATAAGGGGGTGCAAGTCAATGGGAAAAGTAATAGCCCGCAACATCGTCAAACGCAGGAAAGGCTATCTTTACTACGTAGATGGTAAAGGAAATTCTATTTGTGTCTAAGCAACTAGGACCAGAGATGTCTGCGAAGCAATGATGGCTCGCGGTGGACGAAGAAAAAAGAGGAGATAAAACTAACTCCTCATTTTTTATTTTAAAAATAAGAAAATTAATTAGAAATTAAAATCTCTGTGAGAAACCATCGAGTGTTTTATAAGTCATTAGATAATTCTCGCTATACCCTCGACTTTTAAAATTCCTCACTAAATCACTAAATTTCCTAAAGAAATTACTTAATTTTGTTTCTAATTCTTCTAAATCATCAGCATATCTTATAATTATAATACTCTCAACTAAATCATGAGTTAATATTGGTTTATTTCTTGCTTTAACATGATCTCGAATAAAATTAATCAAATCTTGCGTCATTAATTCAGGTTTGCTTAATTTATACTCTTTTTTTAATAAATCTTTTTCTCCATTTACCGCTATATTAATACTTAAAATAAAACTATCATCATTTCTTTTATAATTATTAATTTTTAGTTCATTTATCTTTATAGATAAATTTTTCATTAATATGATTTAGATTAACATATTAATAAATTTTTCCAATACATTTTTAAACTAAAATTCTAGAAATTACCTTAAGGGCCCTTAGCTCAGTCTGGTAGAGCACTTGAATAAAATGGTGAAGCTCTTAACCAAGGGGTCGTGGGTTCAAATCCCATAGGGCCCGTGCAATTTTCAAAACTTTTATATATCATTTAGTTTTATTATTAGCAATGCGTACTATTAATGATTGGGTAAACGAGTTAGCGCATAATAACTATTCTTTAATAATTGTAGAAGGAAAGAAAGATAAGATCGCATTAAATAAACTTGGAATTGAAAATGTAAATTCTATTAATGAACCAATTTATTTAGTTATTGAAAAATTAGTTAATCACAATAAAGAAATTATTATATTAACAGATTTAGATAGAGAAGGAAAAAAGATTTACGCAAAATTAAAACATGAATTTCAAAGATATGGTATTAAAATTAATAATAAATATAGAAAATTTTTAATCAAACATACGAAAATTACTCAAATAGAAGGTTTACCAACTTATATTAAAAATAATTTTAAAGAATTTCTTTAATTCTCTCAACGTATTCAGCAACTTTATTTCCAGTTTCTGTTAACTGTATACTTTTAATTCTTCCATGTTTTTCAAAATTTACTAACTTTGCTTTTTCCATTTCTTGAAGAATTTTAACAGCATGAGAATAAGTGCAATCAACTTCCTTCGCTATTACACTCCCATAACGATTTTTATTGCTTCTGCGCAAAGCAACTAATATCATAGCAGGTTTGTTTCTGAAAAAAACATCAAAGATACTGTCGCGTTTTTTAATCACTTTAATTTCCCCCTTAAAATAACTTGTAGTAATCACCTATATTTAAACCTTTTCATTGTAAAATATATATTCAAGGAAATAATACCATAATGTTTAAATAACCTTAAAATTTATGAATAATTAATGATAGACATTAATTTAGTTCGCGAGAATTCCAATTTAGTTAAGAAAAATTTAGAAAAAAGATTTCAAAAAGATAAAATACCGTGGGTAAATGAGATTCTTACACTAGATAAAAAATGGCGTTCCTTAAAACAAGATATAGAAAAATTACGTCACGAAAGAAATATTATTTCTGAAAGGATTAATTTATTAAAAAAACAAAATATGCCATACGATAAAGAATTAGAAAAAGCACAAATTTTACCAAAACAAATTTTTAGATTAGAATCTGAAGGAGATAAAGCAAAAGAAAAAATTGATTATTATTTATTTAATTTGCCAAATATATTGCACGAGAAAGTTCCTATTGGGGAAGATGCTAGAAAAAATAAAGTTATTAGAAAATTTGGTAAGCCAGAAAAATTTAAATTTGAATTAAAAAGTCATGTAGAATTATTAGAATTATTAAAATTAGGCGATTTTGAACAAGGTAGAGAAGTTTCTGGACAAGGTTTTAATTATTTAATTGATGAAGTAGCAAAATTAGATTTGGCATTGCAAAGATATGGTGTTGATTTTTTACTTAAACATAAATTTAAATTAATTATTCCACCGATGATGTTAAGTAAAGAATCATTAGCTGGTGCAATTGATGCAAATGTTTTTCAGGATGTTTATAAGATAGAAAATGAAGATTTATATTTAATCGGAACAGCAGAACATTCACTTGTTAATTTTCTTAAAAATAAGAGTATAAATAAAAAAGATTTACCAATTAAGGTTTGTGCAGTAACATCCTGTTTTAGAAAAGAAGTTGGTGGTCATGGCGTTGATACAAAAGGATTATTTAGAATGCATCAATTCAATAAAGTAGAGCAAGTCGTTTTTACGACAAAAGAAAATTCTTATAAATTGCTCGAGGAAATGGAAAAAATTACAGAAGATTTTTTTAAATCATTAAAAATTCCATTCAGAGTAATAGAAATATGTTCGGGTGATTTAGGAGGAAAATTTGCTAGGCAATACGATATTGAAGCCTATTTCCCAAGACAAAAAGAGTATAAAGAGGTAACATCAGCAGGTAATTGTACAGATTACCAAGCAAGAAGATTAAATATAAAATATATTGATGGACAAGAAAAATATTATTGCCATATTTTAAATAATACAATGGTTGCTACATCAAGAGCAATGGTTGCTATACTAGAAAATTATCAACAAAAAAATTATGATATTAAAATACCAAAAGTTTTACAAAAATATACAGGATTTAAGGTGATAAAATGCCCAAAGACGAAGTAGACAATTATGAAGAAGGTCACGAAGGCATTTATAACGAGAGATTTAGAGAAGAATTAGAAGAAAATGACGAGATTAGTGAGAAAGAAGAAGGATTTATGGAAGGTTATGACAAAGAAGAAGCTGTAGCAACATGTGCAAAATGTAGAAGAATATTATTTGATCATAATATCATAGAAGAAGAGATTAACGATAAGCATTATAGATTTTGTTCTCAAGAATGTGCAGATAAATTTATGAAAAAAATTTAGTAAATAGTCGGCAAACATTTCTTACAAATACCTTTTACCAGGCATTTATCACAAACATTTCTTTGACAAAGCCTGCAATTTAATGTAGCAATATTTTGTTTGCATATTTCGCATCTTTGCATTACTTTCATTAATTATGTAATGTAATAAAACTTTATAAACCTTATTTACAATAATAAGATTATGAAAATATTAGCAGCTGGAGATTTACATGGAGATATTGATGCAGCTAGAGCTTTAGCAAAAAAGGCTGAAAAAGAAAATGTTGATTTAGTTGTTTTAGCTGGTGACATAACATCAGATGATACCTTATTGCCGGGAGTAATAAACCCTTTCTTAGAGAAAAAGAAAAAAGTTTTATTCGTTCCTGGAAATCATGAAAGTTTAGCAACAGCTGATTTTATAGCAGATTTTTATGGAATAACAAATTTACATGGTTATTCTGTTAAATATGAAAATGTTGGAATATTTGGATGTTCCGGTACAAATATAGGAATAAATCAGCTTTCTGAAGATGAAATATTTTATTTACTTAAAAGAGGATTCGAGAAAATTAAAAATACAAAGAAAAAAGTTATGGTAACTCATGTTCATCCAATTAAAACAAAAATAGCAAAATTCTCTCAATTTGTTCCGGGTTCTACAGGGGTAAATAAAGCATTAAAGAAATTTAAACCAGATATTTTGATTTGTAGTCATGTGCATGAGGCTTCTGGCATTGAAGAAAAAATAGGAAAAACTAAAATAATAAATGTTGGAACTGAAGGAAAAATTATTGAGATTTAACAATGACTGAAATAATAATAAGTGAGAAGCCAGCATCAGCATTGAAAATAGCAACAGCTTTAGCAGACGATAAAGTTGTTAAAAAAAATAATAAAAAAGTTCCTTATTATGAAATTACTCATAAAGGTAAGAAAATACTAGTCTTATGTGCAGTTGGTCATCTGTTTGGCTTAAAAGAGACAAATGGAAAAGGATGGATTTATCCTATCTTTGATTATGACTGGCAACCTATTTATGAGGTTAATAAAAAAGCAAAATACACTAAAGATTATATTGAAACAATTAAAAAATTATCAAAAGATGCAGATAAATATTATAATTTTTGTGATGTAGATACAGAAGGAGAACTAATTTTTAGAAATATTTTAAGATTTATTTGTAAAAAAGAAGATGCAAATAGGGCTTATTTTTCAACTCTGACTAAAAATGACTTAGTAAAGGCCTTTGAGAATGTTAAACATCATATCGATTTTGGATTAGCCGAAGCTGGGGAAACTCGTCACATACTTGATTGGCTTCACGGTATCAACTTATCAAGAGCACTAACGTTAGCAATAAAAGCAGCACAAGGTGGATTTAAGGTTCTGTCTATTGGAAGAGTTCAAGGCCCAACATTAAATCTAATTGTTCAAAAGGAAAAAGAAATTTTAGCATTTAAACCAGTTCTATATTGGGAAATTTCATTAACAGGAAAGGTTGATAAGAAAGAAATTATTGCATGGCATAAAAATAATGAATTCTGGAAAAAAGAAGATGCAGAAAAAGTCATAAAAAATGTTAAAGGTAAAAAAGCGATTGTTCAAAGTATCAAGGAATCTGAATTAAAACAAGCAGCACCATTCCCATTTGACTTAACAACACTACAATTAGAAGCTTATAGGAATTTCGGAATTAATCCTAAAGAAACTTTAGCAATTGCTCAAAGTTTATATGTTAATGGATTAATTAGTTATCCTCGTACTAGTTCACAACAAATTCCAGATTCAATTGATATGAAAGAAATATTCACTAAACTATTTGATTCAAAGTATAAGGATTTAGTAAAACAATTATTAAAAACGAAATTAATTCCAAATAATGGAAAGAAAACAGATCCTGCGCATCCTGCTATAATAATTACTGGAGAAATTCCGGAAAAATTACAAGAACGCGAGAATAAAATTTATGATTTAATTGCCAAAAGAACGTTTGCAACATTTGCAGATCCTGCTAAACGTAGATCATTAATAGTCGAAATAAATTGTAATAAAGAAATTTTTATTGCTAAAGGTATCTTAACAACATACCCTGGTTGGCATTTATTTTATTCTCCTTATGTTGATCTAAAAGAAATTGAATTACCAAGTTTAGAAAAGGGGCAAGAAATTTTAAATCCTAAATTTGAGTTGTTTGAAAAAGAAACTCAACCACCGAGACGTTATTCTCCCGCATCTTTAGTTAAAGAACTCGAATCTAGGCATTTAGGTACAAAAGCCACAAGATCTAATATCATCGATACTTTATATGATAGACAATATATAGCAGAACAAAGTATTCGAGCTACAGAATTAGGAATTAAAACTATAGAAACTTTAGAAAAATATTCTCCTGAAATTATTGATGAAAACTTAACTCGTGAATTTGAAGAAGAAACTGAATTAATTGAAGAAGGAATGAAAACAAAAGAAGAAATCGTTGAGAAAAATAAAAAAATTTTACTTAAGATACTAGAAAAGTTCAAAAAAAATGAATTAAATATTGGCAAGGAATTAGCAGAAGCAAATAAAGAAACAAGAGATAAAGCAAGTATTGTGGGAAAATGTCATAAATGTAAAATTGGAGATTTAAGAATATTATATAATAGAAATAGTAAAAGTTATTTTATTGCATGTAACAAATATCCAGAATGTAAAACTACTTTTTCAATGCCAAAATATGCTTTACCTAAACCAAACGATATATGTAAAGAATGCAATTATCCTAGATTAAAGATGATTAGAAAGGGTAAAAGACCATATGACTTTTGTATAAATCCAGAATGTCCTTCTAGAAAAAGATATTTAGAGCAGCAAAATAATAATTATTAGAAAGCATACTTCATAGCTTCTTGAATATTATTTACTCCAATCACCTTTAAACCATATTCTTTTTCAAAATACTCTATAACATTAATTTCTTTAGGTACAAATCTTGTACTTGTAATTACTAAATTACCAACTTTTCTCTTAGTTGTTTGTGGTTCATAATAACGGAATATAGTTTCACCAGCAGGTATTAAATATAATTCAAGATTATTATTAGCAACAGCCTCCCCTTTTTCTATTACTGCTCCTACTTGTCCTATCTCACCATTAGGTAAAATTGTTCCCGTAATTCCAATATTTTTTAACTGTTTATTTTGTAAAGCAGCAATAGTTGCAAGAGTCATAGAAGCACCAGCACTTGGTCCACCAACAACCGTGCCATTAATATCAAAATCATAAATTATATTTTTATCTTCTAAATTAATTCCTGTAATATTACTAGCAACTAAAGCAGCTATGTTAGCACTAAATTGTGTATCTGGCTCAAGAAAAGGATTTGTATTAATTAATATTTTACCATTACCTTGTGTAATTTCAACTTCAACTTTACCAAGTAAACCTTGCCTGTTTTGATCTACAGCTATGACATTAGTAGTCGATTTTAATAATGTGGTATTTATTGGCAAACTAATTCCACTCTTTTCAACTTCTTTTATTTCATTTTCTTTAATTTCACTTGGTTTATAAAATATTAAAACAGCTAATAAAAATCCTAATAAAAAAGTTAGTACATAAACATGAAATTTATTTCTTTTCTTTCTTTTCATTTTAATATTATTCCTTTGTCCTGAATTTCAAATAAACTTTCTTTATTAACAGGTTTTTCAATAATTAATTTTCTAGGGTCTTTCTCAAGCCTTATTAAATTATCTGCTAGATTTTTAACCAAGTTACCACCAACCATGCTTATGTCGTCTAATTTAAAGCTTTCATAAACTTGGTTTGTTATTAAAATAATTGTATTTTTATTATTAAGTTCTTTTAATATTCTAAAATCCTTTTGAACACGTTTATTTGTTACAAAAGATTCTTGTTTCAATTCCATTCTATAATACTTTCCTAGACTATCAATAACAACTAATTTAAGATTATTTAAGTTAGCTAATCTTTTAATAGCTTCATGTTGTTGGATAAAATTATTTGCTTTAATTAATAATATATTTTTTAAGCATTTATCATAATCATCATGAGAAATTTGTTTAAACCTTTCTATTGAAAAACTATTTTCTGTATCTATGAATATTACTTTGCCTAGTTTAGAATAATTATATACAAGCATTAATGCCAAAGTTGTTTTGCCAGTAGCTGCTTTTCCATAAACTAAATTTATTCCCGAATTAAAATTTATTAAACTTAAAATATCATTCATTGTAAATAATTAATATAATAGAATTAAAAAACTTACTAAACAAAAGATTTATAAATAAGTGTATATACCCCTTGTATATACATAGAGGTTATACAAAATGCCAGACATATTTGAAACAACTATAATATGTGATAATTGTGATAGAAAAACAATAAAGAATCAGTTCTATAAAGAGGGATTTCGAATTAGAATTTGGGAATGTCCTAATTGCGGTAAGCGTTGGTATCATCCAGAAGATAAGCAAGATTACGAAGATTTTCACCAACTAAAGCAAAAACAATTTCAAGTTAAGTTGAGAATGGTTGGTAACTCATATACTGTTTCAATACCTCGCGAGATTATAGATTTTGAAGAAGAATTTAATCGTGAGTTTAATAAACTATTAAATTTAACATTAGAAGAACCAGGTAAAGTTTCAATATTTTTCAATAAGAGAATTAGAAAGATTTTTAATAATAAGGAACAATAAAATAGAAGTATTAAAATGGCAATGAAAGAAGTTAAAGAAACCAAGCTAAAAGTAATGGAAGCTTTGCAAGAAGAAGCTTACAATGGAATAATTAGAATAGATACCGAGACAATGAGAAAGCTTGGGGTGCATCCTGGTGATGTGGTTGAGATTATGGGTGGAAGAACAACAGTTGGAATAGCAGATAGAGCTTATCCTTCTGATATTGGTCAAGAAATAATTAGAATGGATGGTATTATTAGAAGAAACGCAAAAACTTCTATAGGTGAATATATTATATTAAGAAAAGCTGATATAAAAGAGGCTAAAACAGTTACAATTGCTCCTGCTCAGAAAGGTGTAATGATTAAAGCTGATCCTCGAATATTTAAACGCGGTTTACTTGGAAGAGCTGTTTTAAAAGGAGATATTATCGTACCAGGTGGAACTCGCTCAAGACATAGAACAATGTCTGATCATCCTTTCTTTGAAGAAATATTTACTAACTTGTTTGAGGAAAGTTTTACAGCAGGGTTTAACTTAAGAGGATTAAGATTTATTGTTGTTAATACAAATCCAAAAGATGCTCCCGCAATCATAACAGAAAATACTGAATTAATTTTGAATTCTAAAGCTGTTGAAGTTATTGAAGAAAGAATCCCAGAAGTAACTTATGAAGATATAGGTGGATTAAGTGAAGAAATCGCAAAGATAAGAGAAATGGTTGAATTACCATTAAAACATCCTAATTTATTTTTGAGATTAGGAATTGATCCACCAAAAGGAGTTTTATTACACGGACCTCCTGGAACAGGCAAAACATTATTAGCAAAAGCTGTTGCAAATGAATCAGAAGCTAATTTCATTTTAGTTAATGGTCCTGAAATTATGAATAAGTTTTATGGTGAATCAGAAAAAAGAATTCGCGATATATTTGAAGAAGGTGAGAAAAACGCTCCAAGTATAATTTTTATAGATGAAATAGATGCTATTGCACCAAAAAGAGATGAAAGTTATGGTGAATTAGAAAGAAGAGTTGTTTCACAATTATTAACAATGATGGATGGATTAAAAAGCAGAGGTAAAGTAATTGTTATTGGTGCAACAAACAGACCAAATGCAGTTGATCCAGCTTTACGTAGACCTGGAAGATTTGATCGTGAAATTATTATTGGGGTTCCGAACAAAAAAGGCAGATTAAATATTTTAAAAATCCACACAAGACATATGCCATTAGCAAAAGATGTTAACTTAGCTAAATTAGCAGAAATTACACACGGTTTTGTTGGAGCAGATGCAGCTGCATTATGTAGAGAAGCTGCTATGAGTGTACTAAGGAGAATATTACCGCAAATTAAACTTGATGAAAAAGAAGATATTCCCGAAGAGGTTTTACAGAAACTTACTGTTACCGATTATGACTTTCAAGAAGCATTAAAATTAGTAAGACCTAGTGCAATGAGAGAAGTATTAATTGAAACACCAAATGTTAAATGGGAAGATATTGGTGGATTAGAACAAATAAAACAAGAACTTAAAGAAGCTGTAGAATGGCCATTAAAGAATCCAGCCGCGTTTAAAAGATTAGGTATAAGGCCACCAAGAGGATTATTACTTTATGGACCTCCTGGAACAGGCAAAACATTATTAGCAAAAGCTGTTGCAAATGAATCAGAAGCTAATTTCATTTTAGTTAATGGTCCTGAATTAATAAACAAATGGGTTGGCGAGAGTTCTCGCGGTATTAGAAAAATATTTGAAAAAGCTAGGCAAGCATCTCCAACAATAATATTCTTTGATGAGCTTGATTCAATTGCATCTAGACGTGGGACAGAAATGGGTGTAAAAGTAGTTGATCAAATGGTTAATACATTATTAGCTGAAATGGACGGATTACAAGAATTAAATGACGTTGTTGTTATTGCAGCTACAAATAGACCAGATATTTTAGACCCGGGTTTATTACGTCCTGGAAGATTTGATCGCTTATTGTTAATACTACCACCAAATAAACAAGCTAGATTAGAGATTTTAAAGATTCATACAAAAAACATGCCTCTTGCAAAAGATGTTGATTTAAATGTGCTAGCTGAAAAAACAGAAGGTTATGTTGGATCTGACATAGAAGGTGGTTGCAGAGAAGCAGGATTACTGGCATTACGTGAAGATATTAAAACAAACGAAGTTAAAAAGAAACATTTTGAAGAAGCTTTAGTGAAAATACAAGCTTCAATATCACCAGAAACAATGGAGCGCTATAAAGAGATAGAGGAAACATACTTAAAGAATGCGAGAGCAGGATTAGTTAAAGAAGTTCCTAGTTACTTTGGCTAAATTTTATTTTTCCTTTTAATTTTATTATAAATGAAAATTATTAGACAAGAGATTAAATACCAGAATATTATATCAACAAAAAAATTCAAAACTGAGAATGGCGGAGCAACTTCAGACATTTCAAATCCAGTGCTAACAAAACTCTTTATTGGCCAAAAATATAACGGCCATCCACCATACCCATATGTTAGATTACTAGAAAACCAGGTCGAAATAATTATCAATATAAAGAATAAGATAACTTTTACAATTGTTGGTTTCAAAAATTCTTTCATAAATATTCTTTTCTTAATTTTTTACTTAAATATTTTAAAACAAATTTCTTTCTTTGTTTTGTAAAATAATCAATTAATGTTGATTGTGAAATAAATCCAACAACTTTATTATTTTTAACAACAGGATAACGTTTAAAGCCCTTTTGCTGCATCATCTTGCTTGTATAATAAATATTAGCATCTGGATGAATACCTTGTACAGGACTTGTCATTATATCTTTAGCTTTAGTTTTTCTAGGATTTAAATTTTTTGCTATAACTCTTTTAACCATATCTCTTTCTGTAATAATGCCTAGAGGTTTTTTATTTCTGCCAACTATTATAACAGCTCCAATATCTCTTACACCCATAACCTTAGCAATTTTATTAACACTAGAATCCGGACCAAAAGCAGTAATTTTTTTTACCATTATATCTTTAACAATATCCATAATTTTATTTAATTTAATGTTTATATAAAATTATCGCTTACTCTGCTTTCGTTAATATTTTTGGTTGGTCCTTTACCAATAATGTATGTTCTACTTGACTAACCAAACCTTTACTTTTTTCAGACAATTGAGGATAATGATGCAAAATATTTTCTCTTTCTAAAATGCGTAATCCAAAATTAACTTTAAAACTAGGAAATTTTTTTAATAACCATCTTCTTGCAAACGGTAATGTCTTATACTCTTGAGCAATAAATCTTAATAATTCACGAGCAATATTGTCTCTTACTGGTTTAAGATTAATTATTTTATAGATATTAGATAATTTACCATCTTCAACTAATCCAATACCATCAGTTGCAAATGGCTCAATTGCTATAACTTGATCTTCTTCTAATTCAGTTTCATCTTTATTATCATAATTTGGAATTGTCATACCAGCATGTTCTTCATATTCTTGTATGCTATGGCCAGAAAGATTTCTTACAGACTTAAAACCAAACTCTTTAATTATTTTTTCTATTACCATTCCAATTTCATTAATTTTTGTACTTGGCTTTACAATTTTAATTGCTTCTTTTAATGCTAGCTCGCTTGCTTTAACTAACTCTTTATTATTTCCAAGATCGATTGTAATAGCATTATCTCCTATAGCACCTTCTATATGTGCCCCTACATCTAATTTAACAACATCATTTTCTTTAAATTTAAAGTCATCCTCATTTATAGTAAAATGAGCGGCCATTTCATTTATTGAAACTTGAACAGGAAATGCTGGCCTAGCACCTAGCTCAATAATTTTAGCTTCAACTTTTTCAATGATATCTTTCATGCTTGCATTTATTTTAATTAATCTAGCTCCATAATTTAAAGCCTGTGCACTTATCTTTCCAGCTAATTCCCAATTATCCATTAAAATTCTCCTAACTTACTTTGCTCTCTAATTAATATGTCATCTCTTTTAACTCCAAAAACTTCAAAAATCTTTTCTACACTTGGCAAGATTTGATTTTCAACATAATAATTAGCATCATAATCTTTACATTCTTCAGGAATTACAGCTTTATCTCTTATTATACCTTCTTTATTACTTATAATATAATAAATTGTAGCACCAGGACTTACATCATAACCTTTAATTTTCATTTTTCTTGCAACAGCAACATGCGGTCCAATTTGTCTATAATCTTCTAACCTTAATTTAAGCTGCTCTCCAATAACCATTTTCTTTAATGGAATTTTTTTATCATAAACATCTTTTATAACTTTTTTAATATATTTTAATGCATTTTCATAATTACCTTCTTTTAATATAAGCTCGAGGACTTTTAACTGAGTTTCACGAGCAATTAAACTCCAATCTTTTCTTACAGTTTCAAAACCAGTTACTTCTATTTCATTATCCTCATTAATTAAAGCATATTTCTTTTTTGCACCTAATGTTTCACTCTTTTTACTTACAAATATTCCTCGAGGATAAAAATTTTCTATCTCAATTTCCATTAAACTTGGTAATTCATCATTAACCTTTCCTAAAAAAATTAATGCATCTTTTTTTGTCTTGCCCTTTAATGTTATAGCTAAACTATCTGTATCAGAATAAATAACTTCAAAACCTTCTTCTTGAGCTTTTTTAATAGTATCTTGAATAAATTCACGACCGAATGCTGTTATACTAGCTGCACATTCTCTGCAATAATATCTTGCACCAAAAAAGGCCAACATCCCATAACTAGAATTAGCAACTGTTTTTAACGCATAATTTCTAGCTTCTAATGCAACACTCTTCTCTTGTTTCATTATTTCTTTAATTCTATTCCTTCTAACAATTAAATCTTTAACAACTTTAGGAATAAATCCTTCAAATTTTGTATCAAAATAATAAAAAACTTTTCTTTCTTGCTCGTCAAGAATCTCAGGAGTTTTATAACCTCTTTCTTCTATGTTAAATGTTCCAGGATCAATATTTTTAGCTACAATTATGCTCGGATACAGAGACATATAATCAAAAAATACAACATCTTTATAAAAACCAATTTTTGGCTCCATTACAAACGCTCCTTGATATGTAGCTTGAATTCTTTCTGAAATGCTTTCATGACTTGGTCTGTTAGGAACAATTTCATTAAATTCACGAGCCCTTTTAATTAAATAATTCTCAACTAACTTACCATAACTCATTCTACAAATATCAAACATTGATATGCTAATTAATTTTACTAACTCAGCTAAATTAGGATATATTTTTTGAAATATCTTAAATGTTAATTCTGTGTCATGTATATTATATTCAACAAATTTTTCTAAATCTTGTACTTTATCCCACGCTAGCATAATATTATTTATATCGAGTTCTTTTTTCCTTTCATGGATTAATGCATTTGCAACTTCGTCTAAGCTATAAGAATCAAGTTGTAACGATCCAGCCATAATCTTTCTTATAAACTTAAATATATCTAAATGCAAAATACCTTTAATCTTTACAGAACTTTCTCCTAAATTTCTTCTAATTGCAATAAGGCTGTTATCTAAACCAAGATTAAGTTTAATTTTATATTTATCAGCTCTTGCCTTAATATAAGGAAAATCAAATTCGTCAGAATAATATCCTATAATACAATCTGGTTTATAATCTTTAATATTTTCAACAAATCTTTCAATCATTTCAGCCTCGCTATTTACAAATTCAACATAAGAAGGAGCTTTAAATTTCTTCCATGTTATAACTTTTTTTAAATCCTTACCAAGTAAACCAATCATTAATATTGGATCATTTTTTACTTTTTCTACCCCACCTAAAGAACCATAAACTTCAATATCAATAACTAAAACTTTTAAATCATCATAAAATTCTTCATTACTTTGTTTTAAATTTCCTTTAATACAGTAATCAAAATTTTCATCCTCAATTAATTCACCAGATGCCTCAGTTAATGTTAATGGAGTAATTTCTTTATCAATTAAATAACGCTTTGCAAAGTTTACATCAATTTCTTTTATTTCTAAATTAAATTTTCTAATAAGTTCAGCTATTTGTTTAACTGCACTTGGTTTATTTACAGTAACTTTTATTGCTTTTACCGGTTTGCTTAAATAATTTTTATCAAATATTTCTATTTTAATCACTTTATTATCATCTATCTCAATTTCATTCATTTTTTTAGCTATCTTATCTAAATCTTCATTACCAAAAACCCAGAAATATGGTTTAAAAGTATCATCATAAACACAAACTTTTTTTCCATCTTTTGTTGTTCCAATTACTCTTATAATGCCTTGGCTATCAAAATCTATATCAATGGGATAAAAATATACTCTAGCCCCCTCGTCCATAAGAAGAATTTAGCTAATAATCTATATAAACTTATTGTACAAATTCTAATATTGGCTTATTTTCAATTAATTTTAAATCAGGTTTAAATGCATAAGCATATTTTTCATCAAAATAACCACATCTAAAATTTTCTAAATTAATATTTGTTCTTTTACTTAACATTAATGCGTAGAAATAAACTTGTGTTTGGGCGTATCTTTCATAATAAGCTCCCGGCTTGTAATCCCATATCCAAATTTTATTATCCTCAATTCTTAAAACATCTATATGACCGGTAAGCGGAGATTTTATTTTAAACACATTAGTAAATTCTTTTAATTCATTTGGGTAAACCCATATTGGAACTTCCATTGCTATTGTATTATTATCATTTTCTAACAAAAAAACCTGTATTCTTGGATGTTTATCTTTAAAACGTTCTTTATTAATTACTAATGCTTGTTTTGCTAAATCACTTATTTCATGACCAGAAATTTGATGCAATTTTAAATTATTTAATCTAAATCTTAACCCCGAGCTACGAGGACCATAATTAAAATATTCATTTGGACAACTAGTAAACATATTATCTAAATAATCTTTTAAAGAACTAAAACCATTACAAAGTTCTTTTGTTTTTAGCTCATGAACCTTGTAACTATAATAACCACCTTTGTGATCCAATGTAAGATTTCTGATCATTAATTATAATTAGAATTAAGGTTAATATAAATTTTTCTACTCGCCAGGGCTTCTATCTAATCTGCTGTCTAAATGCTCATAATAATGTTCAGAAGACGCTACTCTATCTCTATGATAAGTTTGATTTAAATCTAAATTAAATCTATTTTGAAGATTCATATTTTCTTGTTCGAATAAACTTACTTCTTTCGGTGTATAGGAAAAACCATTTTTAGCTGCATTTTCAACAGCTTGAATATAAAATGAGATATCGCCCTTAAGTTCTTTAAAATAAAAATCTGTAAATTCTAAAGCTTTATTATAATTACCAAACTTCAATATAGCTTCATAAGCTAGTACTTCATCTAATCCAAAATTTCCATATTTTTTACCCATTATATAAGCTTCTGATTCAAATTGATCATCAGTAGCTTGCAACCCAGCATAAATGTTACCTTCATCTTTAATTATAGAATCATCTTTTAATAAAGCCTCTAGAATTTCTTTTCTTTTCTGTTCTCTTATACGTTCTTCTTTACTTTTAAATTGGTGTAAACTCATTTTATTAAGAAATTCGATTTTATATTATTATTTAAAGCTTTTGGTATAAAGATTTATAAAGTTGTTTTACTAATTAGCTTTAATGGGCTTGCAAATAGGCGAATTAGTTCCAAAAAAGGAAATTTCTTTTAAAGATTTAGAGAAAAAGAAAATTGCAATAGACGCTTCTCAAACGCTTTACCAATTTCTTAGCTCAATTAGACAGCAAGATGGAACTCCTTTAATGGATCGCAATGGTAATATTACATCGCATTTACAAGGTATAATTACTAGAGTAACAAATTTAATGTCGAAAAACATTAAACTAGCTTTTGTTTTTGATGGTAAAGCACCTTTACTTAAGATAAAAGAACAAGAAGAACGTGAATATAGAAAACAATTAGCTGAAGAAAAACTAAAAGAAGCAAAAGAAACTGGTGATGAATTTTTAATGTTAAAATATTCAAAACAAAGTACTAGATTAAATCAAGTTATGATAAATGAAGCTAAAGAATTAATCAAGGCTTTAGGTTTACCAATAATACAAGCACCAAGTGAGGCAGAAGCTCAATGTGCATTTATGAATGAAAGAAAAGATGTTGATTTTGCTGGATCAAGTGATTATGATTCATTATTGTATGGAGCTCCAAAGATTGTGAGAAATTTAACTTTGTCAACAAAAAAAAGATTACCAAGTGGAGCTTATGTTAAGATTAATCCTGAATTAATTGAATTAAAAGAAGTATTAAAAAATTTGGGTATAAAACAAGATCAATTAATTATCTTAGCTATATTAGTTGGTACAGATTATAATAAAGGTGTTCCAAGAATAGGGCCGAAAACAGCTTTAAGATTAGTAAAAGAGTATAAAAATTACAATATTTTGTTTAAAGAAGTGAAAGCAGAATTTGATTGGAAAAATATTTATGCAACTTTTAAAAATATGCCTATAATAAAAAATTATAGTTTAAAATGGACAAGTATTAATTTTGATAAGGTAAAAGAAATTTTAGTTGATAAACATGATTTTAATCAAGAAAGAGTAGAAAATAATTTAGTTAGAGTAAAAAAAATAAAACAAGAATTTGGATTAAGTAAATGGCTTTAATCTTTTTTGTATGGTTTTTCATAAACTAATGCAGCTCTTGTAACTCTTCTATAAACCATGAGCATTCTTGGTATTCTTGAAATCGGTCTTATCAATCTTTCAAATAAACTTAATCTTGTTAATTTACTTCCTTCTCCAATCTCGCGAAATATTCTTGCAGCTTCTCTATCAACTTTTTCAACCTCTCTAATTTCTTTTACCACTCTTTCTACTTCTATTCCACTATGTAAAATTTCTTGCCCTTCTCTTAATCCCCCACCTAATCTAAAAAATAACGTAAGTTCCTCAAATAATCTGAATAATAAGAAAAATGGAAATACTGCAATAATCTCGAGCCAATATTTTTTTATAAAAGTTTTAGCATCTCTAACTCTTACATATTTAAAAATCAAATCTATTATAAAAATTCCTATAATAACAGCATCAATAATATTAATTAATCTTTCATATTGAATAAGAGACTTATGATAGAAAAATTCCCCTAAAATTATTATCATTATTAAAGCAACCAAATAAGGAATACTTTTATCAACTATCACCTCAATTTTATGCAACCATAATTCCATATCATCATAAAATAAAACACAATATTTAAATATAACTAAACTAAACTTTAATTAATGGCAGAATTAATGATTATCCCAGCTTTAGTTCTTGGTGCAGTTATTGGGTTATATGAATTAATTTTAGTACATCGAGATGAGAATTTTCGTGGCAGTCATTGGTTAACTCATGGTTTACATTCTGTTTTTTGGGCTATGCTAGCTGTATTTGCAACAATGAATGCAGAGTTTGTTTATGCTAATCTAACTTTCTTGCAAAATATTCCTTTTATAAGTAATATTTTAGTTTTTAGAATTTTTATTGGCTTACTTACAATAATTAAAGTTCATTCAGCTTCTGCTGTAGTTAGAACAACAATTGGAAGTAGTAAAGGTTTAAAACAAACATGGGCTCATAGCCTTGTTATTGGTATATTAGTTGTTATCGCTCCATATATTTGGCCTTTTGTTGAACCAATAGTAAGTCCTTATTTAGGTGGAGTACCAAGTAAATAATTATTTAGCTAATTCTTCAATTTTCTTTAATCTTTCATTTATATTATCTAATTTTGCATTAATTGTTTCTAATTTACTTAGAATTAAATCTTCTTTATCTAATCCAGGATATTCTCTTTCTAAGGGTAATCTATCTTGAAATGGCTGAGTAAAATCTTGTGCAATATCTTCTGGTTGTTCAACTTTTTTCTTTTTAAAAATTTTAAATGGATTTATCATTTTATAAATTATTTATCGCTCTTCCTAAATTTACTATCCAATTTTGCATGTTTCTACCTCTTCTATACTCAATACTTAGTTGTCTTGCATCTCTAATTCCTAATAATCTATCGCTTCTCGTGTTAATGCTTCTCGCTAAACCCATTACTTGATTTACAGCAGGGCTAGTTAATGAAGATCCTCCAAGAGTTGCAATTATGCCTCTAGAATTATTTCGAAGAGCAGATAAAATTTTTTTAATATTATTTAAATTTGGATTATTACTATTTAATTCATTTAATGTTTGTTGATGTGCAGCTTGTATGGGCATATAATAATTGCGTAATAAATTTTGTTTAATTTGTTGCACATTGACTTGTTGTTGTGGTTGTTGCATAGACGGTGCTTTTTGTTGTCCTCCAGCTTGTTTTTTTCTTTGTCTCCAATTACGAAATGCACCCCAACCTCTTTTAACCCCCCCACCAACTGAAGTTCCTAATTCTCCATATGCTCTTCCAGCCCTACTTAATGATCCCGTTGGTGTACTTCCTCCAACTGGTTCTTCTACAGCTGTTCCACCAGTCAAAGTTTTTATAAATAAATACCAAAAGAAAAATATAAAAGAAACAAGCATGCCTAAGCTAAGAACTGTATTAAAAATAGCACCCGCACCTAACGCAGAATCAAATTTTGTTAGAACATATGATGAAGAGGTATTTATTAAAATTAATAAAACAAAAGAAGCAAATGCTTTTATAAAATAAGTAAATCTATTTTCTTCACCTCTTTGAAAATTATATACCCAATACAATCCACCTAATATTAAACCAATAACCACAAATAAAAATGCTGAATTTCCAATTAAAAGTAAAAATTCTACCGGGGTAAATATCACAGCAATTAAAGCAAGAAGTCCAGCAATTATATTGGCTCTTTTTACACCAGTTTCATCAGCACCAAATCTTTTTCTTAAACCATCAAACCCAGATATTATAAAAAATAAGAATAACCAATAAATTACTCTAAGAAATATAGCATTTCTGTCTTCTCCAATAACCTCAAACAATGGAGTTAAAATATCTGAGAATAACCCTAGGGCATTTCTTATCGTATTACCAAGATCAGCAGTTTGTAATCCAGTTATTTTATTTTCTATAACTAATAAACTAGTATTATTTAATCCGAATTCAACTATTAAGATTGCAAAAATAAATAAAAATAGCAATAGAAGTCTGTTACTAGAACCTTGTTGCCTACCTCTTTTCATTAAGCATACCTCTTTATTATATCAAATCATAAACTATATATAAACTTTACTTTACAGTTATTATATGACTAGCTTAAAAGAAGCATTAAAAAATAAACTTCCAGAACAAGAAATTCCAACATCTTATGATATGATTGGCAATATAGCAATATTTTCAAAATTACCAAATAACATTAAAAAACAAAAATTAATTGCTAATACATTATTAAAAATAAATCCTAATATAAAAACAGTTTTATTAAAAACTAAAAAATTTTCTGGTAAATATAGATTACCAAAATTTAAAATATTAGATGGAATTAAAACTAAAGAAACTTTACATAAGGAAAATAATTGTATTTTTAAATTAGATGTTGAAAAATGTTATTTTAGTCCAAGATTAGCTAATGAAAGATTAAGAATAGCTAAACAAATTAAATCTAATGAAATAATTTTAGTAATGTTTTCTGGTATAGCTATTTATCCAATTATTATAAGTAAAAATTCAAGCGCTAAAGAAATTTATTCTATTGAAATTAATCCTATAGCAGATTATTACGCAAAAGAAAATTTAATGCTAAATAAAATTAATAATGTTAGATTGTTTAAAGGCGATGTTAAAGAAATCTTGCCAAAAATTAAATTAAAATTTAATAGAATAGTAATGCCTGCTCCAAAAAATGCTGAAAAATATTTGCAATTAATTAAAAATAAAATTAAAAAAAATACTATAATTCATTTTTATGATTTCAGCCAAGAAAAAGATTTTCCTAAAGCAAGTATAAATAAAATAAAAAAATATTTTAAAAAAATTAAAATTCTAAAAGCAATAAAATGCGGTAATGTTTCACCTTATAATTACCGTGTATGTATAGATTTTCAAGTTCTATAACCTTTAGCAACAATATACATTTCTTTACTAGATTTTTTAGAAGCCTCTGGTTTAGTCGCTTTAACAAAATTAAAATAATTTTTAATATCTTTTAAAAATTCATTAAATTCTTGACTCTGAAATGTTTTGCAAACAAAATTTCCATTCCTATTTAATACTTTTCTAGCAATATTAAAAGCTATTTTACTTAATTCTAATGATTTATATTGATCTTGCTCAATATTCCCCGAAATTCTAGGAGCTAAATCACTTAAAACAACATCAAATTTTTCCAAAGAATAAATTTTATCACGAGTTTCTTTTTTAAATATATCTCCTAAAATAAATCTTACATTTTTTATATATTGGATTTGTTTAGTATCAACACCCGTTACTTGAGCACTTAAATTTTGACAAACTTGCATCCACGATCCTGGCCATGTTCCTAAATCCAATACTTTATCATTTCTTTTAATTAAATTATATTTTTTATTAAGAGAAATCAATTTGTAAGCGCTTCTTGCACGATAGCCTTCCTGTCTTGCACGTAAAGTGAATTTATCAATCATAATTCGATTAATTTCCTTTTAATTTTAATAGCACTTAAAGATTCTCCAGAATGCCAACTCATTTTTGGCCTTATCCTCATTGGATAAATTCTTTCATTATTATCATCTAGAATTATAGCAGCACCTTTATCTTTAGGTAAATTATTTAAATGAGTTAATATATCTTGAGTTAAATAAGTTTGATTTATTGTATTTAATGCTTCAATATCTGGTTTAGCTGTTACCCTATGGCTAATTACAATATCACTTTGCGTAATAACATCACGATGAATTTCACCTGGTTGTTGAGTAGCCATTACCAAACTTATTCCAGGTTGTCTGCCTTCTCTTATTAACTGGATTAGAGCATCTGTTGCAGGAGTTTTACCTTCTTTTGGTAAAAATTCATGACCCTCGTCTATAAAAATCCAAACTAAGGGTAATTCTTGTTTTTTATCTTCTTCTATACTAAAATAATGTCTGCTAGTTTCCAATTCCTCTAGTTCTTCATATTTTCTAATTGAAATTCTTTCTTGTAATAATTTCTTGCTTATTATACTAGCAACTAAAGCTTTAACATTAAAATCATCATAAACACTTGTATCAAGAATACTAACTTCACCACTTTTAACAATATCCTTAATTTCACTACCCTCAATATCAAATAAACCCCATGATTTAACAGCTTGAAATCTATTTTCAGTTGCATTTTTTGTATCTTGGTCTGTATTTGTATCTAATTTAATTTCAGCTATAACATCCTCTATACTATACTCTCCTATTAGCTTAGTTAAAATTCTTTCAATCAATACCCCAATATTACTTGTAATTGAGACATTAAATATATTACACCAATCTAAAGCATTTAATTCACCTGGCTTTATACTAAAACTATAATCTACAGGAATTCCTCTTTCTTTATATTCGTCAAATTTTCCTTTTGGTGTATAAACCTTAACATCTAAGCCACGAGGTTCTAAACCCCATTCTTTTAATAAATCAGTTTGCCTTTCATTTGGAAATTTCATACTCCAAAAAATCCCCATCGTATCAAATATTAATATAGCTAAATTTTTCTTAATATCTTCTTGTAAATTAGCCATACCTTCTGCCATTACCCCAATCGAATAGGATTTTCCAGATCCTTTTTTACCCGCTATCAAAATTGTATGTGGTTTAGCTATATCAAGTAAAATATAATTACTTAAAGAAGTAGTTTGGCCCATTTTAACATAACTTTTGCCAAGATAAATTAACCCATTCATGCCAAGCTCTTTTTGCTCTTTTTCATTTCTACCAATTATTATGTTATAAGGCATTTTCTAACAAAAACTTTTTAAACATATAAATCTTTTTAATTTTTGTAAAGGAGTTAAAATGTGGAATCAAATTAAAACTGTATTATTGCTTGGAATCTTAACAGCTTTATTATTATTTATAGGAAGCTTTTTTGGTCCAACTGGTTTAACCATTGCACTTGTAGTAGTTGTATTAATGAATTCTATAATGTATTTTTTCTCAGATAAAATTGCCTTAATGATGTATCGTGCTCATGAGATAAAGAAGAATGAATACCTTTATTTTCATTCCATAATTGATGAGTTATGCAAAGAAAATAAGATGAAAAAACCCAGACTTTACGTAATTCCAAGTGAGCAAAGTAACGCGTTCGCGACCGGTAGAAATGAGAAAAATGCGGCAGTTGCATGTACCAAAGGTATTTTAAAACTATTAACAAAAGAAGAATTAAAAGGAGTATTAGCGCACGAGCTTTCTCATATAAAAAATAAAGATATTTTAATAACTACAATAGCAGCAACCATAGCTGGGATTATTTCATATTTAGCTTTTATGGCAAGATTTGCAGCTATTTTTGGTGGTATGGGGAGAAACAGAGAAGGTGGTGGTAACATATTAGGATTACTCGTATTAGCAATTCTTACACCAATAATTGCTTTAATAATTCAATTAGCAATTTCAAGAAGTCGTGAGTATTTAGCAGATGAAACAGGAGCAAGATTAGTTAAAGATGGTAAGCCATTAGCAAGAGCATTAGAAAAAATACATCACTCAGTTAAACAGCATCCTTTAACTTTTGGCTCACAGTCAGGATCTAGTTTATTTATAGCAAATCCTTTTAAATCAGATTTTTTCACTAATATTCTATCTACCCACCCTTCATTATCAAGTCGCTTGGAAAGACTTGCTAAAATGAAGTTTTAATCAATAACTTCTAATTTACCAAATCTGCCAGCTGTCAATTGCTTCTCACCTTGAAACTCACCACAATAACCATTAGTTATTCTAACCTTACTGCCAATCTTAACTACATCAATTTCATTATTCCACAAAGTTAATTTTATCTCTCCAGAATCATCTTTTGCAGTAGCTGTGGCAACTCTCCCAGTATTTCCAAATTTATTAAATTCTCTTATTTCACTTATATCTATGATTTCTAATGTAATATCTATTTTACCTTGTTTTAGAGTAATATCTTTTACTTGCATGAGATTAAAATTTATATTCGCTTTATAAGTTTTATGCTACTAAATAATTTATTTCCTCTTTACTTAAATCTAAACTTTTAATAACATCTTTATTTTTTAAAAATTGTTTCATATAAGGCAATTCTTTTAAAAATTTATATTTTGACATATGCAATTTAGAAACTAATTTCTCGGCCATATTAATTTTTTTCTTTTTCTTTGCATTATAAATCCACATTTTTAATAATCTCGAATTTCTTTTATAATTTACAAAAGAATTATTCGCTTGATTTTTAACTAAAGCAATTCCTAAACTCATGAATAATTTTTGATAAACTAAAAATCTAAAGTATTGTTGTCTTAAAATTCTTTTTCTGTATACATCAGCTTTAGATAATGAACTATAAGCCCTTGCTAAATCATTACCATAATATTCTTTTGGCAAATTTTCCTCAAGCCATAAAAAAATTTCATCAAAATTCTCGTTTAAACTATCCACACTATTTAAAATTAAATTAATATCTTTTGTTTTAAAAATATTTTTTAAAGCATAGAATATTGTTTGATTTCTTTCTCTTAAATCAATATTTTTATCATTTATCATTAATAATGCTAAATCGTTTATTGCAGATCTGGCATCTCCAGAAGATTTTAAAGCAAGATCTTTTAGTAAATTATCATTAACATTTATTTTCTCTTTTTTACAAATATCTTTTAAAATACTATAAATTATTAAATTGCTTAATGTATTAAATTCAATTAATTTACATTTTCTTCTTAATGAAGAGAACTTAGAGTTCCAAGGATTATTCGCTATTAAAACAATTGGGAAATTGACGTTTTCAAATAATTTTAATAATTCTTGTAACCCACCTCTATCACTCGCGTTAATTCCATCTAATTCATCAATTAAAATTATCTTATTTTTTCCAAATAAACTTTTTTGTTCTAAATTATTCTTAACTATACTCTGAATTTGTTCTTTATTTCTTAAATCACTAGCATTAACCTCAAGAATTTCATAATTTAATTCATTGGCTATTGTATAAACACTAGCTGTTTTGCCAATACCAACTTTTCCATAAATTAATACAGGTTTGTTATTAATAATAGATTTCTTTAATTCTTCTAATTGTTTATCTTGGCCTTTAAGGTCCTTTATCTTTTTTGGTTTATATTTATTGATTAACATTTTATTTTAAATATCTTTTAAGAAGTTTCATAAGAGCCTCGAACTCCTCTAATGATTTAATTTTCATATTAATATAATATCCTCCTCCCATTACACCAATATTAGCAGATTTTCTCATACTAAAAGCAAGATCTAATTTATTTCTTACCTTATCCCACAAAAAAGATTCATCCCCTGTTGTTTCACTATCCTCATCTATAATTCTTAATAATTTATTATAATCTTTCTTTAATTTCATATATTCATCATACCTGTTTTTATCTAACGCTCTTTTTAATTTTTCAAGCAGAGAATAAGCCATTTTCTTTACATTCATTATTTCTTCTTTAGTCATTTTTTACTCATATATGCTAATAACGCACCAAGCTGTATAAATTCATCACTACCTTCAACCAATCTAAATTCTACTTCACCACATTTATCTATTAACTCTAATTTTTTATTATCATCTATTTTTAAATTTAAAATTTCTTTTTGTATTTGTTTTATTATATCTAATCCGCTTAATCCATTTTTTAACATAACATCAATTAATTTATCTCTTGATTCAATAAATTTACCTTTAATAGCTAACTCCAAAACATCTTTAATTTCTTTAGGTTCAATACTCCCAACAACATCATAAATTGTTTTTTCAATTATATTATTACCAATACTAGCACAACTTTGTAATATATTTTCAACCCTTCTTACATCACCCTCACTTATGTTATATAGTAAATCAGCTACACTATCAGAAATTTTTAATTTCTCTTCTTTTGCAATTCTATTAACTATTTTCTTAATATCATTTTTCTCTAATGGCTTAAATCTAAATATTGTACATCTGCTTTGTATTGGCTCAATTACCTTACTTGAGAAATTACAACTTAAACAAAATCTTGTATTTTCTGCAAAATTCTCCATTGTTCTACGTAAAGCTTGTTGCGCTTCTCTCGTTAATGAATCACACTCATCTAAATAAATTATCTTAAAAGGAACATCTCCTATAGATTTAGTTCTAGCAAAATCCTTTATCACCCCCCTTATAGTATCTATGCCACGTTCATCAGAAGCATTTAGCTCGAGAAAATTTTGTCTCCATTTTTCTCCATAAAGTTCTTTAGCAACAATTAATATTAAAGAAGTCTTACCTGTACCTGGAGGACCAGAGAATAATAAATGAGGCAAGTTTTTTTGCTTTACCATAGCTTTAATTCTTTCAACAATAATATCTTGCCCAACTAATTCATCAAAGATTTTTGGACGATATTTTTCAATAAAAATTTCATTCATGTAACTAATTAAATCTATAATCTTTATAAAAGTTATGTAAAAATAAAAAAGAAATAGCTATCTAAGATAATAATTAACTTTATTCTTCACCAAATGATTCAGAATCCTCTACTTCTTCATCACTTTCTTCAGCTTCGGGCATTTCTTCTGATTCTTTACTTTCTTTTACCTTTTCGCTACCAGCACCAACTATTTCTCCAAAGCCTACTTTTCTTAATACCTTAGTTATTTTTATTTTAACGTTTTCCCCTTGTTTTGCATTTGGTACAAAGATGACAAAGCCCTTTATTTTTGCTATCCCATCACCCTTTTCACCAACTGCCTCTATCTTTACTTCAATTTCATCTCCGACATTTACAGGAGCAAAGCTACCTCTGTCCTGATGACCTCGAAATTTTCTATCTCTATACATATTTTTTACACTCCTTAAGTTTATTCAATTACTAAAACTACCTTAAAAGTAGCCTTAATAACTGTAATTTTAATTATTAAAATTAAGATTTATAAAACTTTGCTTTTAAAGCTAGAAAAATATTTAAACTATGTTAATAAATGTTGTAAGATGTATAACTTTAAAAATGTTGAAGAAGAAGTAACTAATCTTTGGAATAAACAAAGTAAAGAAATTAAAGCTTCATTGCAATATGATTCCAAGAAAAAGCTTTATTCTTTCTTAGAAGGACCACCCACTGCAAATGCTCCTCCCGGATTACATCATGTAGAAATGCGCGTTTTCAAAGATTTATTTTGCAGGTTTAAATATATGCAAGGTTTTACTGTACCGAGAAAAGGTGGTTGGGATTGTCATGGATTACCAGTAGAAGTCCAAGTTGAAAAATCTTTAAAATTAAATTCAAAAAAAGATATCTTGCGTTATGGCATAGCAAAATTTAACAAAAAATGTCATGATTCTGTTTTTTCCTATATTCAAGATTGGAGTAAATTAACTGAGAAAATGGCTTTTTGGATTGATTTAGAAAAACCTTATGTTACTCTAGATAATAATTATATAGAAAGTGTTTGGTGGTCTTTAAAAGAATTATATAATAAAAAAATGTTGTATGAAGGCCATAAAGTTGTTCCTTTTTGCCCTAGATGTGAAACTCCATTAAGTAGCCATGAAGTTGCCCTTGGTTATAAAGATGTTACCGAACCAACGATTACTGTAAAATTTAAATTAAAAAATAAAAATCAGTATTTACTAGCGTGGACAACTACACCATGGACTTTGCCTAGTAATTTAGCTTTAGCAATAAATCCAAAAATAGATTATGCTGTTGTTAAACAAGATAATAGTGAGTATATTCTAGCTAGTGATTTGGTTAAAAAATATTTTGAAAATGCTAAGATAATCAAAAAAATAAAAGGCAAAGAATTACTTAATTTAAAATACGAACCAATATTCCCATATTTTAAGAATTTAAAAAATTCATTTAAAATTATTGCAGGCAAGTTTGTTTCTACAGAAGAGGGTACTGGAATTGTGCATATGGCCCCTGCATTTGGTGAAGATGATTATGAAGCTTGCAAGTTAAACAAAATTGATTTTGTACAACCAATAGATGAAACAGGCCATTTTACTAGTGAAGTTAAAGATTTTAGAGGAATGTTTGTTAAAGATGCAGATCCAAAAATAATTGATTACTTAGAAAAAAAAGAAATTTTATTTAGCAAAGAATCTTATACACATAGTTATCCATTTTGTTGGAGATGCGAGACCCCATTAATTTATTATGCAATGAAATCATGGTTTATTAAAGTTAGTTCATTTCGTGATCAATTATTAAAAAATAATGCTAAAATAAATTGGATTCCTAAACATATTAAAGAGGGGAGATTTGGAAATTGGTTAGAGGGAGCAAAAGATTGGGCATTATCAAGGAAAAAATTCTGGGGAACACCTTTGCCGATATGGCGTTGTAACAAATGCAAAAATGAAATTATTATTGGAAGTATAAAAGAATTAAAAGAAAAATCTGGAATTAAAAAAGATATTGATTTACATAAACCAGAGATTGATAACGTAAAAATAAAATGTAATAAATGTAAAGCTTTTATGACTAGAGTACAAGATGTTATTGATTGTTGGTATGATTCTGGTGCAGCAACATTCGCCCAATTTCACTATCCCTTTGAGAATAAAGAAATTTTTGCGAAAGGTTTTCCTTATGACTTTATAGCAGAAGCAATTGATCAAACTCGAGGTTGGTTTTATACATTACATGTTCTTGGTACTTTATTATTTAGCAGGAATGCTTATAAAAATGTAGTTTGTGCTGGATTGCTTTTAGATGAAAAAGGAGAGAAAATGAGTAAGAGTAAAGGTAATGTTATTGATCCTTGGTACATGTTTAATACTGTTGGTGTAGATGCCACTAGATTACAATTTTGTATTACTGAAGTAGGGGATGATAAAAGATTTAGTGTAAATTTAGTTAATCAGCAAGTAATGCCATTCTTAACTATTCTATGGAATTCATATCAATATTCTAAATTATTAAAATCTACAAATAAGCCAAATTTACAATTAGAGGATAAATGGATTTTATCTCGGGTTAATACATTAATTAATGATGTTACACAAGAATTAGAAAAACATAATTATAATAAGTGTCTTGCAAATTTTATAAATTTTGTAAATGAAGATCTATCTCGTACTTATATTAAATTAATTCGTGAGAGAGCAGATAATAATGATACTACATTATGTTATGTATTTAATTACATTTTTAATAGATTAGCAAAATTATTAGCACCATTTGCCCCATATATTTCTGATTACTTGTATCAGAATATTGAGAAAAAAAGTGTTCATTTAGCGGAATGGCCTTTAGCAGATAGACATATGATAAAAAAAGATCTTGAAGATTATATGTTACATGCTAAAAATGTCATACAAAAAATTCTTAGCGAGAGAGCAAATAAACAGATTGGGGTAAGATGGCCTTTAGCAGAGATTACAATATTAACTAAAGATGACATTATATTTAAATCTATAAAAAATTTAGAAATTTTAGTGAAAAAACAAGTTAATTGTAAAAAATTAATTGTTAAGAAACAAGATACCGAGCAAGAATTTGAGGTTATATTAAATACAAAATTAACACCAGCTTTAGAGAAAGAAGGATTTACTCGTGAAGTAATTAGAAGAATACAAGATTTAAGAAAGAAAGCTAAATTAAATAAGCAAGATAAAATTGAATTATATTTATTAAGTAAAATCGATTTAGATTTAGAATTAATTAAAAAAATAACTAATGCAAAATTAGTAAAAAATTTAACTCATGCTAAATATTCTGATAAATTTAAAATAAAAGATAAAGAATTTTTAGTTTGGTTTAATAAAATTTAATTACTTATAAATAATCACACTTCCTTTATAAATAACCTTTATATAGTTTGCTATTCCTTTATAAATAAAATTTTAAAAAAAGAAGGGGGTTAAATAATGGCTAAAAGCAGATCTAAAATAAAAATACAAAATATTGTTGTTTCTACTTCTTTAGAACATGATATACCATTAATAAAACTTGCTGAGGTTCTACCAAACACAGAATATAATCCTGAGCAATTTCCAGGTTTGGTAATGCGTATTAAAAATCCAAAAACTTCTGCATTAATTTTTAGTTCTGGAAAAGTTGTTTGTACTGGTGCAAAGTCAATAACAAAAGTAAAAGAGTCTTTGAGTAAGATAATAGAAAATTTACGCAAGATTAGAATTAAAATAAAAGTTAAACCAAAAATAAATGTACAAAATATGGTTGCCTCTGGCACAATAAATATGGATTTAAATTTAAATTCTTTAGCAATGAAGTTAGAGAATACAGAATACGAGCCAGAACAATTTCCAGGATTAGTTTATAAGCTACCTGGAACAAGAGCAACGTTTTTATTGTTTAGTAATGGAAAAATTGTATGCACTGGAACAAGATCAGAAGTTAAATTAAGAGAGGCTGTTGCAAAATTAGTTAGTAATTTAAGAAAAATAAATAAGCTAAAATGAGGCTAGATGCTACCGAACAAATAGAACGCTTTAAGGAGTTTATCCAAGCTACTTATGAAGATTATTTACATAATTTAGTAGCTCATGGTGTAAATGTCCTTAAAGTTGATTTTACAGAGTTAGCAAAATTTGATTTAGAATTAGCAGATGAATTACTCGAGAATCCTGAAGATACGATAAGAGCAGCAGAATTAGCAATAGATAGCATGGAATTAATCTCGAAAGGATTTAGAGTTCGTTTATTTAATTTACCAAAAGACCAATTTATTTTTATTCGTGATATTAGGAGTACTCATTTAAATAAATTAATGTATACAGAAGGTATAGTAAGACAAAGTTCAAGTGTAAGACCAAAAGTAACTTCTGCTAAATTTGAATGCCCTGCTTGTGGCAACACAATCACAATGTTACAGATAGATACAAAATTTCGCGAGCCAACTAGATGCTCTTGCGGAAGACGCGGTTCTTTTAGATTGATAGGAAAAGATTTAGTTGATGCTCAACGTTTAGTTATAGAAGAAGTTCCAGAATCATTGGAAAGTGGAGCTCAATCAAAACGATTAACTGTATTTTTAAATGAAGATTTAGTTGAACCAAAGATGGAAAAACATACTACGCCAGGAAGTAAAATCTTAGTTGTTGGCATAATAAAAGAAGTTCCAATTATTCTTAGAACTGGGGCTCAATCCACAACATATGACTTGATGATGGATTCTAATAATGTTCAAGCTATAGAAAAAACATACTGGGAAGTTGAACTTAATGAGGAAGATGAAAAAGAAATAAAAAAAGTGGCAAAAGACCCAAGAGTTTATGAAAAATTAATTAGTTGTATTGCACCAAGTATATATGGCCATGAAAAAGTAAAAGAAGCATTGTTATTGCAATTAATGGGTGGGATAAAAAAAGTGAAAGAAGATGGTACAGTAACAAGAGGAGATATGCACGTGTTGCTAGTTGGGGACCCTGGAGCGGGAAAAAGTCAAATGTTAACATTTATTTCAAAAATAGCACCTAAAGCAAGACTTGTTTCTGGGAAAGGTTCAACGGGTGCTGGCTTAACTGCTACTGTAGTTAAAGATGAATTTTTACGAGGCTGGGCATTAGAAGCTGGAGCCTTAGTTTTAGCAAATGGTGGAACAGCTGTTATAGATGAGTTAGATAAAATGTCTAGCGAAGATAGAGATGCTTTGCATGAAGCATTAGAGCAACAAAGAATTTCAATAGCAAAGGCAAATATTCAGGCAACATTGAAAGCCGAGACAACAGTTTTAGCAGCTGCGAATCCTAAATTAGGAAGATTTGATCCATACACTTTAATAGCAGCTCAAATTGACTTACCCCCAACTTTAATTAACAGATTTGATTTAATATTTCCAATACGCGATATCCCCAATAGAGAATTAGATAGCAAGATAGCGGGTCATGTACTCACCTTACAACAAAGACCAGAAGAACTTAAAACAGAAATACCTTTGGAATTAATAAAAAAATATATCTCTTATGCTAAGCAAAAAGTCTATCCTAAATTAACAGATGAAGCTTTAGATGAAATAAAAAATTTCTATGTTAATTTACGTAACAGTGAGCAAAGAAGTGAGCAAGAAATTAGACCAATTCCAATTAGTGCAAGGCAATTAGAAGCTTTGGTAAGATTAGCAGAGGGTTCTGCTCGTACTAGACTTTCAAATAAAGTAACTAGAGAAGATGCAATTAGAGCAATTACCTTATTAAGACATTGTTTGATGGAAGTCGGGTTTGATAAAGAAACAGGACAAATAGATATTGATAGAATTGCAACAGGAATTCCAACCTCGCAACGTTCTAGAATTATTATTATACGAGAGATTATTAAAAAATTAGAAGCTAAAATAGGTAAGATGATCCCAATTCAAGATATAATAAATGAAGCCTCTGTTAAAGAATTAGATCAGGCTCAAGTTGAAGAAGTGATAGAACAATTAAGAAGAGAAGGAGAAGTATTTGAACCACGTCGAGGTTTTATTAGCCCATTAAGATAAAATGCCAATTTCTAGATTAACAGCTTACAAAATATGGATTGCTAATTTAATTAATTCTCCTTATGTAAATAGTCCAGGTGAGTTTGAGTCTAATTATATAAGCTTTAATGGTAAAGAAATATCAAGAGTAAATATAATTGCTACTGTAGTTGATAAATTTGTTTCGGAAGATAATAGTTATGTTACAATAATGATAGATGATAGTTCTAGCCAAATAAGACTTAAAACTTGGAGAGAAGATACCTCTTTATTAAAAAATATAAATTTAGGTGATGTAATTTTATTAATAGCTCGAGTTAAAAATTATCAAAATGAAATTTATTTGTTACCAGAAATTGTAAAAAATGTAAATCCTAATTGGGAAATTATAAGAAAATTAGAGTTACTAAAAGAATATGGTAAACCAGAATTTGAGGTAGGTAAAGTTGAAGAAATTATCACACCATCTACACAAATTACAGAAACTCTGAAAATAGAAGAGATTAGTTTTAGTTCGACTAATTTAAGAAATGAATTATTGAATCTAATTGAGAAATATGAAGAAAAACTAGGAATAAGTTTAGAGGAAATTAAAACAGAGTTACATTATAGTATTGGAGATATGAATAATATTCTACAAGAACTAATAAAAGAAGGTCAGATTTACCAAATAGGAGAGAAATATAGATTAATGTTATAAAAAGCTTTAAAAACATAATTTCTAAATCAATATTATGAAATATGATTACGAAAAATTATTAGAGCAAGCGAAGAAGAATTTACCCGAGATTAAAGTAGGCAGCGAAAGATTTGAAATTCCTAAAGTTACAGGTCATATTCAGGGTAATAAAACCATAATTTCAAATTTTGCAGCTATAGCAAAAATATTTAATCGTGATCAAAATCATTTACTCAAATATTTATTAAGAGAATTAGCTACTCCAGGAAATGTAGATGGTCCTAGATTAATTCTTGGTAGAAAAATCTCTGCTTCATTAATAAATTCAAAAATCCAGCAATATGCAGAAGAATTTGTACTTTGTCCTGTATGCAAGAAACCAGATACAATATTAAAGAAAGAAGAACGTATTACAACAATGAAATGTATGGCTTGTGGCGCGAAAAATCCTGTTAAAACTAGAATATGATTTATTTAAAGAAAAATATTTCACAAGAATCAGAGGTTATTGCAATTTGTGATTCTGATTTAATAGGGAAAAAACTTTTTGATAAGGGATTAGTATTAGATATTACAGAGAGATTTTACAAAGGCGAACTATTAAATGAAGAAGAAATAATCGAAATATTAAAAAATGCTAAAAATATTAATATAGTTGGTAAAGAAGCTGTAAAATTAGCATTAAAAATTGGAATAATTGAAGAAGAAAATATATTAAAAATTCAAAACATACCACACGCTTTAGTATTTGGAATATGATATATACAAATTCAATGTATTATGAAGGAATTTTACAGATACGTCCAAATAATGAAAAAGTTATTGAATATATTAAAGATGAAATAGAAAAAGCAGGAAATGTTTTTATTTCTCGCGAGATTGTAAAAAAATTTGGAACAGATTTATACTTAACAAATAAATTTTTCTTAAGCCAATTATCTAATAAATTAAGAAAAAAATTTAATGGTGAAGTAAAACGCTCAAGAAGTTTGTATAAAATAAGTAGAATGACAAGTAAAGAATTAACTAGATTAACAATTTGTTTTAGACTTACAAAAGATTTATAAAAAGAATTTCTGAATAATAATTTATGGAACAACCTCAAGAAGAAATCAGAATAAAAACTCCAAGAGGCAATCAAGTACTCGGGTTAATAGAGCAAAGACTAGGTGGAAGTAGAATGCGAGTAAAATGTTTAGATGGAAAAATAAGAATTTGTAGAATTCCTGGAAGATTAAAAAGAAAACTCTGGATTAGAGAAGGTGATTTATTATTAATCGAGCCATGGGAATTTGATAATGAAAGAGGAGATGTTATTTTTAAATATCAACCAAATCAAGTTGATTGGCTTAAGAGAAAAGGATATTTAAAAGAATTAGAAAATTTAGAAGAATTCTAGATATGGACGAAATTAGAATTCCAAAAGATAGAGTAGCAGTTCTTATAGGTAAAAAAGGAAAAACTAAAAAAGAGATTTCTCAAGCTACACATACAAAAATTAAAGTTGATTCAAAAGAGGGTGATGTTATAATTATAGGAGAAAATGGCTTAGATGTTTATAATGCTAAGAGAATTATACAGGCAATTGGTCGCGGTTTTAATCCCGATAAAGCTTTAGAATTATTAGAAGAGGATAAAGCATTTGAAATAATTAATATGCAAAATTATGCAAGAAATACAAAAGATGATTTAAAAAGAATAAAAGGCAGAATTATAGGAAGAAGAGGTAAAGCTAAAAAAATGATTGAGGATTTAGTTAATGTTAATTTATCAATTTATGGAAAAACAGTTAGCATTATTGGTAAGCAAGAAAATGTTGATATAGCTAGACATGCAATATCTAATTTATTGTCTGGCAGCAAACACGGTAAAGTATATAATTATTTAGAAAAACAAAGGAAAAAGAAAAAATATATAATATAAGAACTATAACCTTTATAAATTAGTTAATAACTTTGTTTCTTATGAAAGCTGAAAAGAGAAGTGATATAGTAGCATTAGAATTAGCCAAGCAACAACGCGAGATTAGTATATCAGAATTTTTCTTAAAAAACAGGCATTTACTTGGTTTCGATAATCCTACACGTGCTTTAATGATGGTTGTTAAAGAAGCTTGTGATAATTCTTTAGACGCTTGTACAGATATGAGGGTTTTGCCTGAGATAAAAGTTGAACTTACTCAATTAGCAGAAGATAGATTTAAAGTTGTAGTTGAAGATAATGGACCAGGTATAGTTAAACAACAAATTCCAAATATATTCGGTAAATTATTATATGGAAGTAAATTTTATACTTTAAAACAAAATCGTGGTTCTCAGGGTATTGGGATAAGTGCAGCTGTTCTTTACTCACAACTTACAACAGGAAAACCAACTAAAATTTATTCTAGAATAAGCCCCAAAAAATCCGCACATTACTTTGAATTACAAATTGATACTAAAAAAAATGAGCCACGAGTTTTAAAGGATAATGAAATAAATTGGAATAAAGACCATGGTACTAAAATTGAACTTGAGATAGAAGGACGTTATTTAAAAGGAAAACAAAGTGTTGATGAGTACATAAAACAAACAGCTATTGTGAATCCCCATGCTACTATTATCTACATTACACCTGAAAAAGAGAAATTTGAATACAAAAGAGTAACAGAAGAATTACCAAAAGAAGCTAAAGAAATTAAACCACATCCTTATGGAATCGAGTTAGGACAATTAATCAAGATGTTACATGATACTCGTGCAAATACTTTACAAGGTTTTTTACAAAGTGATTTTTCTAGAATAGGTCAACTAACAGCTAAAGAAATATGTAATAAAGCAAAGTTAAAACAAGATGAAAAACCAAAAAAATTAGAGCATAAACAAATTGAAGTATTGTTTAAAGCATTACAAGAAACTAAAATAATAAGCCCATCAAGTGATTGTTTAAGTCCTATTGGAGCTGAATTATTAGAAAAAGAATTAAGAAAAGAAATTAATGCTGATTTTTATGTTACAATATCTAGAAGCCCAGCTGTTTATAGGGGAATGCCTTTTATTATTGAAACAGGAATGGCTTATGGTGGTGAGTTAGATAAAGAAAGCCAAGTTAGATTAATGAGACTTGCTAATAGAGTACCTTTACTTTATCAACAAGGTGCTTGTGCAATTACAGAAGCTGTTACAGAAACAAATTGGAAACCATATGAATTACAACAAAGTGGAAATAATTTACCAGTAGGGCCAACTCTAATCTTAGTTCATATTGCAAGCGTTTGGGTTCCATTTACAAGCGAGGCAAAAGAAGCAGTAGCTCATTACGATGAAATTATTAAAGAAATTAAATTAGCATTGCAAGAATGTGGAAGAAAGTTAAGTATTTATATTCATAAGCATATTAGAGCAGCAGAGCAACGTGATAAAATAGATTTATTTGAAAAATACATTCCAGAATTATCAAATGCTTTATCAAATCTAACAAATTATAAAAAAGAATTATTACAAGAAAAATTACAAAAATTATTAAAAAAAGAACTTCCAACTTTAGAATCTGAAAATGAAAAAAAGTAAATCTGAAGAAAGATTAAAAGAACTTGGCTTAAAGGTAATTAAAGACGTTGAAAAGAATAAAAATCCAAGTATTACAGTGCCAATAAGAGCTTTAAGTAATGTTATATTTAATGAAAAAACTAAAACTTTAGAATTGGGAAATAAAACCTCTAACAGATTTTTCTTCAACGTTGCTCATGCTAAAAAATTCTTACAAACTATTGAAGTAGCTAGTATAAGTAAAAATTTAATTGAAGAAGGAAAGCATGCAAGTTTAAGGGATGTGTTTTATATGGCTAAACGTACTATTCCTGAAACAAATGTTAATTTAGTTGATGATCAAAGTGAAAGTGATGATATAATAGAAGATTTAGAATTAGTTACAGGTAATTCAAGAGAGCAATTACATGTTAATGCAAATAAAAATGGAAGTGTTGTAGGAAAAGTTACAATAGAAGATTCTGGTGATATAATAAGATGGGATAAATTAGGATCAGGAGGATGGAGTATTCCTAGTAACGTTGAAGATATTAAATTTAAAAATGTAAATGCAAAATATGTAATTTATATGGAAAAAGCAGCTGTTTGGGAAAGATTAAACGAAGATAAATTTTGGAATAAACAAAATTGCATCCTTTTAAGTTCACAAGGTCAAACAACCAGGGGAATAAGAAGACTGTTACAAAGGTTGTATGAAGAACACAAACTTCCAATTTATGTCCTCTGTGATTTTGATATTTTTGGTGCTTATATCTATTCTGTTATAAAATATGGTAGTATTAATTTAGCGCATGCTTCCGAACACATGGCAATACCAAGTGTGAGATATTTAGGGATAACCGCACAGGATATAGAAAAATATGATTTAAAAAAGCATTTAATTAAATTAAATGATAAAGATATTGCAAGAATAAAGCAAGTTTCTGAATATGAATGGTTCAAGAATAATAAGGCATGGCAACAACAATTTAAAATGATGAAACAAATGAATGCAAAAGCTGAAATTCAGGCATTAAGTGCTCGTGGTATTACTTTTATTTCTGAAAAATATTTACCAGAGAAGATTAAGAATAAAGATTTTATTGATTAGCAACGAGTATTAGAAACATTTTTAAAGAATTTCTGACGATTTTATTTTATGCCCCGGTAGCTCAGTCTGGTAGAGCACATGGCTGTTAGAGAATGTAGAAACCATGCGGTCGTCGGTTCAAATCCGGCCTGGGGCGCTTGGGGCTGTAGTTCAGCCTGGTCTAGAACGCTACTCTGATAAGGTAGAGGTCGGAAGTTCAAATCTTCCCAGCCCCACTTTTTATTATAAAATGAAAATCTTATTTATATGTAGAGCAAACTTACAAAGAAGTCCTACAGCAGTTGACGTATTTAATAAATTAGCTAAAAGATTTAACATAAAAGCAGAAGCAAAATCAGCTGGCATTGATGAACTTTCAGAAGTTGTAATAAATAAAGCATTAATTAATTGGGCAGATAGGATTTATGTTATGGAACAATTTCAAAAAGAATTTATTTTAAGCTTAGAACCGTTAGCAAAAAATAAAATTAAAGTTCTTAATATAAAGGATGTCTATTATAGAGATGACCCTGAATTAATAACAATTTTAGAAAATAAGTTAAAAAACGAGTTTAAATTAGTATAAAATAGCAAGGCTTTTATACTCTATAAGCTACTCTTTTCTATATCAGAAGGAGGTGTTTTTGATGGCAATGAAAGGTGTTATGATGGGCGGTGGTGTATGCAAATGTCCACACCATAAGATATTTAGATGGGTAGTTTTAGTTCTAGGTGTTCTATTTTTAATTCGCGACTTAGGAGGATGGGACTTTTTGGGCATCCAATGGTGGACAGTAGCATTTCTATTACTAGGACTAGGTGTTTTATGCAAATGTTGCGATAGCAAATTTTTATAAATCTATTTCTCTTTTTTTATTTTTATGAAATATAATAACATTAATTTGACTTGGCTTGGCCATGATGGTTTTAAAATAAAAAATTCTAAAATAATTTATATTGATCCTTATAAAATTAAGCAAGATGAGAAAGCAGATTTAATTTTAATTACACATGAACATTATGATCATTTAAGTTTAGAAGATTTAGAAAAAATTTCTGCTAGTAATACAATTATAATTGCTGCAGAAATATGTAAAGGTAAATTTTCTGGATTAAATTATAAAGAATTAAAATTAGTAAAACCAGGAGATAAATTAAAAATAGATAATATTAAAATTGAAGCTACTTACTCTTATAATCCAAATAAGCAATTTCATCCTAAAAAAGATAATAGAGTTGGTTATATTTTAACGATTAATGATACAAGAATTTATCATGTAGGTGACACAGATTTAATTCCTGAAATGAATAATATTAAAGATATTGATATAGCTTTATTACCTGTTTCTGGAACTTATGTTATGGATGTTAAAGAAGCAGTTGAAGCAGTTAAAATTATTAAACCAAAAATTGCCGTGCCGATGCACTACGGAGCAATTATTGCTTCAAGAAAAGAAGCAGAAGAATTTAAAAATTTGGCAAATAAATATTGTAAAGTTGAAATTTTATAATTATTGTATCACCGCACCAACCTCAATATCTTTCTCTGGTTGAATTAAAATAACTTTATCATCTTTAACAGCTGCTAAAATCATGCCCTCACTTTTTATGCCTCGTAATTCTTTTTGTTCTAAATTAACAAATATAACAACTTTTTTACCTTTAAGTTCCTCTTTTTTATAATACTCCTTAATTCCAGCTACGATATTTCTAGTTTCATTACCAACATCAACCTTTAAAACAATTAATTTATCAGCATTAGGATGATCTTTAACATCTAAAATTTTCCCAACCCTAATATCTAATTTTTTCCAGTCATTAAAACTTATCATGTTTTAGCCCCCAAAATTAGTTTATTAAGCTCATTAAAAATATTATCATACTTATTACTTATTTTATATTGTTTTAAAAATTCTATCATGCTATTATCTTGTAATAATCTTGCACAAAGTAATGCGTAATCATAGTCATATTGTTTTAACGCATATTCAAGCTCTTGTTTCAATTTTTTATTAACCATTTCTATATTTCTTGCTAAAGCATATGAAGCAACACAATTAACCATATATCCTAAACCATTAAACATAAAAAATTGTTCTGCATAAGTTTCATAAATTTTCTTCCTCTGTAACTCAGAAAACATACTTAAATCAACTTTATTAACTCCTTTTTCGCGCATTAAAGTATGCATCATTTTTAATTTACTTTCATCAAGTATAAACATTTTATACCTTCTTAAATAATATCCCAGATTTTTTAACTTTATATTTTTTAATTAACCCAAATTTACAATCTTTTAATTTTCCTAATTTAATACCTAATTGAGAATTTATTTTATTAGACGTTTCTGGTATAAACGGATTAATTAATATTGCTATTATCCTTAATGCTTCTGTTAATGTATAAAGATGTTTTTCTAATTCTTTACCTTTTAATTCCCATGGTTTTTCTTCATTAATATGTTTATTTACTTCATTAATAAATTTCCATATTTCACTTAAAGCATTATGCAACTCAAATTTATTTATATAATTTTGAATTTTCTTTAAATTTAATTTAGAAGTTAATCTTTTATCTAATGCAGATTTTTTTAATACTTTAAAGTTTTTTTCAACTAAAGTTAATATTCTGCTTACTAAGTTACCTAAATCATTTGCCAGTTCATTATTAATACGTAATTTTAAAGCTTCTTCAGAAAAATCACCATCTTCTCCAAAAGGTATTTCGCGAATTAAAAAATACCTTAATGGATCTAAATTATATTTATCAATTAATCTTATTGGATCTATTATATTACCAATACTTTTTCCAATTTTTCGTCCATTAACAGTTAAATAACCATGTACCAGAATCTTTTTAGGTTGTTTAATATTAGCAGAAAATAAAATTCCGGGCCAGATTACCGAATGAAACCAATTTATCCCTTTACCGATTAAATGAACGTCAGCAGGCCAATATTTTTTCTTATCTTTACTTTGAACAGCGCTGTAATAATTTATTAAAGCATCAAACCACACATAAATTGTATGTTTATTATCTATTGGAGATTTAATCCCCCATTCCTTATTTACTCGAGTTATGCTTAAATCTTTAAGCTCTTCATTCTTTAACCTTGATAAGATTTCATTTCTCCATTGTTCTGGAGCAATAAACTCTTGTTTTTCAATTAAATTAATAATTTTATTCTTATATTTTGATAATCTAAAAAAATAACTTTCTTCTTTTATATGCTTTGGTACAGTTCCATGTTCAGGACATTTGTTATTTATCAAATCTTTTTCAGTATAAAACGCCTCACAACCCTTACAATATAATCCCTCATAATATCCTTTATAGACGTCTCCTTTTTTGTAAACTTTTTTAAAAATTTCATTAACAACCTTTATATGCCTTTGTTCAGTTGTTCTTATAAAATCGTTATTCGTTAGGTTTAATTTTTTACATAATTCAATAAATTTCTTAGCATTTTTATCAACAAATTCTTTTACCGGTGTATTAGCTTTTTTAGCAGCTTCTTCATTTTTTGAAGCATTATCATCTGTGCCAGTTAAAAAGAAAACATCCTCTTGATTAAGCCCGTGCCATCTAGCCAAAACATCAGCTATTATTTTTTCATATGCATGCCCAATATGTGGATCAGCATTAACATAATCAATTGCAGTTGTTATATAAAATTTTTTCATAAAGTTTTTAATATAAACTAATTATTTAAATATTTGGATAAGCAGTAGTAGTATAATGGCAGTATCTGAGCTTCCCAAGCTTAGGATCCGAGTTCGAGTCTCGGCTACTGCATAATCTTTAAAAGCCCCGTCGTCTAGAGGCTAAGGATAGCAGGCTCTGGACCTGCCGACGGAAGTTCGAATCTTCCCGGGGCTATTGCTCCTGTAGTCTAATGGCTAAGGATTCCAGCCTCTCGCGCTGGCGATCTGGGTTCAAATCCCGGCAGGAGCATAAGAAATCAAAAGGAATGCGTATATCGTTTAAGTATATAAGCCGTGCAGAGGAACAAATAGCATGGCAACAAATGATATATATAATTCGGAACTTAGATACAAAACTTTTATTGAGAATATTGATAACCTTAGCAAACCTAACGGCTATAAATTAAAAACGACAGGTTTCTTCCCCAACTTTTTCTTCTAAATTTTCAAGTCTTCTAAAGATTTCAATAAAATGCGTTCTTGTTAGCATGCCCGCATCATATTTATCTCGAGCAAATTGTTCAATAGCATTTGATGCGATACAATAACATAAATTGGATTTTAATTGCCAATACTCTTTTGTGTTTGGGTCTAATTGACTTAACTTTTGCAATGCCCCAAGAACCATATTTTCAGAATGCCATTCTAAGTCGGATTGATAAGGTAAATTTACTGAAAAGTCAGATAATAAATATTTTTTCTCTTCTTGCTTTGCCATCTTTATTTATTAAATGATAAAAATTATAAAGTTTTCTTTTAAAGTGTATTTTAATGTTTTTTTATGATTTAAAGTGCAAAGCCTTGCTTTAGGTTGGTTAACAGCTTTAGCTATCTGGTATTTTTGGTTAAGAAAATAGTTAAGTTTAAATTTTTAACCATATCATAAATTAAAATGGGATTATTAAGTAGATTGCTTGGAAAAGATATAGAAGAGTTAAGTGAATTTGATAGAAATACAAAATACTTAATAGAAGCTAAACCTAAGATTCTTATCATAGGTGGTTCTCGTTTTAGTAATAATTATGATGGGATTATTAGTCATGAGTTGACTTATAAAGGAATAACCTTTACTAATGAAGTTATTAATTTAAGATACTATTTTGAAGATAGTATAGGCATAAGTAGTGGGGATATCGATATTATGTTATTAACAATAAGGCATCTTACTAAATTAGTTAGACAAGTTAAAAGATTAAATGAGTGTGGAATTATGCCAAAAATGAATTTAAAGGATTTTGGGTATAAGTATAATAATATAGATAGTTTAACTGATGTAGTTGAAGTGGAAAAATTTATCAAATCACTTGAAGAAAGATTAGAACAAAAAGTTTTATAATCCAAACCGTTTAAAGGAGAAAAAATAAAATGTTAAGATCTCATATAACTTTAGAAGAAAAACTAAAGAAAGGGGGTTGGAGATACTTGCATAATATACGTTTTAGTTCATCCGAATTTGATAGAGGCACATTTCCAACAATGGAAGAACTATTACAAGAATATCAATCTAGATATGGGGAAGGAAACTTCAGATTCGAAAAGATGGCTTATGATAAAGGGGGAAAGCGTCTTCCAGTTAATAAATACAGAGCAGTTTATGTAAATAAATAAAATTTACGTCTTTAGCAACCCTGCCAATTGCAACTATTTTTTTAAAACAATATTACCTTCTTTATCAATCTCAACTTTAATAACATCTCCTTTTAACCAGCCCTTAGCTCTAACTATTTGACTGGGTAAACTAATTACAAATTGTTTATTTTTTAGTTGCTGGAGTTTCATTTTGTTTTTTATCTAACTCTTTCATTCTGTAATTAGATCCTTCTAAAAATTCTTTTACTTTCTCTTTTTTATGGTCCTCTTCTAATGCAATAAGGACGAACGTATCTAATATCTTAAACAAATGATCTATAAATTTATTTGCAGAATCTAAATCCTTAACATATTTTCTTAGTTCTTTTGCCTCTTCAACTTCTTCTAAAGTAATAATTGGTTTATCCATATCTATAATTAATATTAGTAAAGTTTATATACTTTATCCGTATATTAATATAAAATAAGTTAGAACTTCTAACCTTATGGGTTTAGCTCGGCAGGAGCATTTTTAAACAGTAAATAACAATTAAAAAAAATGACTTCAAAAATACATTTACAACAAGAATTAGTTAAATCAGTTAATGATCTAGGTTTTACTGAGTTTACTGATATTCAAGAAAGAACGATTCCTTTAATCCAAGAAGGAAAAGATGTAATCGCACAATCTAGTACTGGGTCAGGAAAAACAGCAGCTTTTGGATTACCTATAATAGAGAAAATAAGAGAAGGACAAGGATTACAAGTATTAATTTTAGTTCCAACCAGGGAATTATGCCAGCAAGTTAATAATGAAATGCATAAATTTTCTAGATATAAAAAATTAAATATCTTGGCTGTTTATGGCGGAGTTTCAATAAATCCCCAAATAGAAAGATTAAGAAATGTAGAAATTGTTGTTGGAACACCTGGAAGAATTTTAGACCATATACAAAGGAAAACAATTATCTTAAATAAAGTTAATACTCTTGTTTTAGATGAAGCAGATAAGATGTTTGAAATGGGTTTTATAGATGATGTTAAAAAAATAATATCATATCTAAGAAAAGACAGGCAAACTTTGTTATTTGGTGCTACAATCTCTTCTCAAGTTCATTATATTGTTAAGAATTATATGAAGCATCCTATATTAATTAAAGCTGAATCTTATGTTGACAAAGAAAAATTATTACAAGATTATTATGATGTACCTTCTAGAGATAAATTTTCATTATTGGCTTATTTATTAAAAAAAGAAGATAAAGGATTAATAATAATTTTTTGTGCAACTAGAAGGATTGTTGATATATTAACTCGAAATTTAAATCACATTGGAATTAAAGCAGGAAAATTACATGGCGGTTTATCTCAGAATAAAAGAAAAGAGTCTATTGATATGTTCCATAATCATAGATTTAATATTTTAATCGCAAGTGATGTTGCCGCTCGTGGCTTGGATATAAAAAATGTTTCTCATATAATTAATTATGATGTTCCGAAAACTTCTAAGGAATATATACATAGAATAGGAAGAACTGCAAGAGCAGGAGATTATGGAAAAGTTATTTCTTTGCTTTCTGAACGAGATTATGATAATTTTAGAAATGTTTTAAAAGACAGATTTTTAATTGTTAAGAAATTAGAGCTTCCAGAATTTCAGAGAATCCCATTTTTTAAACTAAGCAAACATTCAGATGAAGGTTATTCTCATTACAATTCTAAAAGAAGATTTCATAAAAAGCCTTTTAGAAAATACAGATAAAGTTATTTTCTTCTTTTTATTAATTCTTTTACAGAAGCTAAATCATGCGCTTTAGAATAAGTAATTCCATGTTTCATTAAATTTAATTCTGTAAATTCATGCAACAATATATAATTAATTTCTTTACTATCTTTGTAAGCATTATCAATCCATATTTCATCTATAGGAATGTATAAATAACGAAGACCATTTCCACCCATAACAAAATCTATATCTAATTTATTTCTAATAAATATACCGTTAACAATGTAAACCTTATAGCCCTTATAGTTTTTTAATCTTTTCAATCTAGGATTAAATTTAAGTTTAAACTTTAATTTTTCCTTTAAATAATCTTTTAAATTTTTAATCATATTTTTCCTAACTTTTGGTTCTATTTTAAAAATCTCTTTTTTAAAGAATTCATAACTTTTCATTAAAATTATAAATATTAACTTATTTAAATAGATTATGAAATATGATCAACATTTTTTAATGGATTTTGAAATAGCCAAAAAAATAGTTTCTTTTTTAAAAATAAAAGATAATGAAAAAGTTCTTGAAATAGGACCAGGTAAAGGAATATTAACACAATATCTTAAAGGTAATATTACTGTAGTTGAAATTGATAAAAATTTGTGCAAAGAATTAAAAGAAAAATTCCCTAATATTAAAATTATTAATACAAATATACTTAAATATAATAATAACTTTGATAAAATAATTTCTAATGTACCATATTCTATTTGTGAACCATTAATTAATAAATTAATAAAAATAAAATTTAAAAAAGCAGTTTTAACTCTTCCAATAAATTTTATGAATGAAGGCGTTCTTAATTTAATAATGCCTTATTTTTTTGAAATAAATAAATTAATGCAAATTGGTAGAGTAGCTTTTTATCCTATGCCTAGGGTAAATAGTAAAGTTTTGGAAATAAAACATAAAGAATTAAATGGAAAAGAGAAATTATTAAGAAAAATTTACATACAAAGTGATAAAAAATTAAAAAATACTTTAAAACAGGATTTAGATTTAGAGTTTCTTGAAAAAAGAATTTATCAAATGAATTTTAATGAATGGCAAGAACTTGTAAATGCATTGGGCTTATAGTCTAATGGCTTAGAACACAACCTTCACACGGTTGAAGACCAGGTTCGATTCCTGGTAAGCCCATAAACTTTAAATACTAAAATTAAATTCTAAGAATTATGGCATTAATAGAACCAAAATCAATGGACGAATGCGTGTATTTTACCAATAGAGTTTTAGATAAAGGCAAAATTAAATGCTGGGTTTTTCGTGAAAAATGTCCTAAATGTGGAAAAAGTTTAATGGGCAAACCAAAAGATCCAAAAACAGGAAAAATACAAATAAGAGCAAAAGAATTTAAATGTCCTGAATGTAATTATACTTTACCAGAACAAGAATATGAAGATTCATTAACAGCTAACATACAATATAACTGTCAATATTGTGGAAGTAATGGAGAAATTCAAGTTCCATTCAAGCGTAAAAAAGTTCAAATAATTGATGAAGCTAAATTAAAGAAGAAAACAGCTGAAAGTTTAAGATTTCAGTGTCAAAATTGCAATAAAAATTTAGATGTAACAAAAAAGATGAAATAAAATGGGTAGCAACGTAGATTTAAGAGACCAGGTTAAAAATCAAGCAGTATTAGATACTTTAGGAGAGGTTCTTTCTGGTAAAAAAGGTTATAAAATAGTACAAGAAACTACAATAAGACCATGCAGAAATTGTAGAAAACCTGTAAAAAGTAATGATAAATTCTGTCCTGAATGTGGTACCAAGATTCAAGAAGAAATAAAGAAAAATTGTCCTAATTGTAAAAAAGAATTAAAAGGTATAGGAAAATTTTGTACAGAATGTGGCGCTAAGATTTAAATTTATTTTTGTAAGTTATTTATATATCTAACTAGTCCTTGAATTAAAGATAAAATTTCTTTTTTTTCTTTTAAAGTTATTATTCTATTTTGTAATGCCGTTGGTATTTTCGTTTGTAATAAATTTAGTTGCGCTTTTATTTGTTCTAAAAATTGTTTATTTTCCTCTTGTATCCTATAACTTTTTAATTGTTGTGCTCTTATTTCAGGATTTTTACTAAAACCAATTTTAATTCCCATTTATTTCACCGCCAACCTTATATCTTCAGCTTTTATAGTTTTGCGTTTAGAATGACGAGCAAATCTAACAGCCTTCTCACTTATTTGCTCTGCAACTTTTTCAAGCTCTTCGCGCATAGCAACTTTAGCATTATCAGCTACTCTTTCAGCCCCTGATTTTTTCAATAATTTTTCCATTGCAGCTAATGGTAATATTGCTCGAGGCATAAAAATATTAAAATGTTTATGTATAAAAACCTTACCAAAAGCTTTATAAATATTTAAATAGCAAAAATGATTAACCCTACTGATTAAAATGATAAAATAGCTGAAGGCTATTTTATAATAAGCCGCTGATTCTATGGGCGTAGAGTCAAATGTCCTTAGACTTAAGTAGATAGCGAGTAAATGGCAAGAGCACACAAACCTAGATCAGGAAGTCTGCAATTTTGGCCTAGAAAAAGAGCCAAAAGAATTTACCCAAGAGTAAAATCTTGGGCTAAACTAGATAGAACTAGCTTACTTGGTTTTCTTGGCTATAAAGTAGGAATGACTCATGTACAAGTTAATGAATATAATCCAAGTTTAAAATCTACAAGATTAGTTATCTATCCAGTTACAATAATTGAATGTCCACCAATAAAAGTTTTAGGAATCAAATTTTATAAAAACACAATATATGGGTTAAGAGATATAACAACAATTTACTCTGAAAATTTAAGTAAAGAACTTAAAAGAAAAATAACTCTGCCAAAAAAAATCGAGAATAAATTTCCAGAATTTTTTGATGATTTAAGATTAATTATTTATACTCAACCAAGATTAACAACTATTAACAAGAAAAAACCAGAGATTTTAGAAATAGCATTATCTGGCATGAAAGAAGAAAAATTTGAGCTTGCTAAAAATTTACTAAATAAAGAAATAAAAGCAAATGACGTATTTAAACAAAATCAAAATCTCGATATACATGCTGTTACAAAAGGTAAAGGTTTTCAAGGCCCATTAAAAAGATTTGGTTTACAACTTAAATCACATAAATCAGAAAAGAAAAGAAGAGCTCCAGGTAATCTTGGTTCATGGACACCTAAAAAAATTCTATTTACAGTACCACAAGCAGGTCAAATGGGTTTCCAAACGAGAATAGAATATAATAAAACTTTACTAAAAATAAGTAATAATCCAGAAGAAGTTAACCCAAAATCAGGATTTAATGGGTATGGGTTAGTGAAAAATGATTATTTATTAATTAAAGGCTCTATTCCGGGACCATCTAAAAGATTGATTGTTATGACTTATCCACTAAGAGATAAAAAACCATTACAAATGGAAGTTAAGTACATTAAAAAATGAATCTAGTAAATTTACAAGGCGAAAAAATTAAAGAAATTAATTTACCTAACCAGTTTAATGAGAATTATCATCCTAATTTAATTTATCGTGCAGTTATTACATTACAATCTAATAAACGTCAAAGATATGGTGCTTTTGAATTAGCAGGTAAGCAAGCTTCAGCTGAATTATCAAGGCGTAGAAGAGACTATAAAACAGCTTATGGCCACGGTATTTCAAGAGCTCCAAGAAAAACTTTATGGCATCGCGGTTCTCAATTTGGTTGGGTTGGTGCTGTAGCTCCTGGAACAGTAGGAGGAAGGAGAGCCCATCCACCCAAAGCAGAAAAAATTTGGATTAAAAAAATAAATAAAAAAGAAAGAAGAAAAGCTATAAGGTCAGCTTTATCTGCTTCAATAAATAAAGAATTAGTTGAATTAAGAAATCATAAATTACCAAAACTATATCCTATTGCACTTGAGTCAAAGTTTGAAGATTTAAATAAAACTAAAGATATTTTAAATGTTTTAATTAATATTGATTTAAAAGAAGAACTTGAAAGGGTAGAGGAAAGAAAAGTTCGTGGTTCAAAGGGTAGATCTAGAGGCAGAAAATACAAAAATAAAATTGGACCATTAATAATTGTTTCAAGTAAATGTAAATTGATTGAAAACGGAAAAAATTTACCCGGCATAGATATAGTTGAAGTTAGAAAATTAAATGCAGAACTTTTAGCACCAGGATCTTTAGCAGGCAGACTTACAATATTTACTGAAAAAGCTCTTGAAATATTAGAAAAAGAAAAATTATTCATGTAAAATGAAAAACATAATCAAACATCCAGTATCAACAGAAAAGGCTGTACGATTAATGGAAGCAGATAATAAATTAGTATTTATGGTGGAGAGAAAAGCAACTAAACAAGATATTAAAAAAGAAATTGAAAAAATGTTTGATGTTAAGGTTGTAAAAGTAAATACATTAATTAATGCTTATGGTGAAAAAAAAGCTTACGTTAAATTAAGTAAAGAAAATAAAGCAATAGATGTTGCAACTAAACTAGGATTCATGTAAAATGGGAAAACGCCTTATAACACAAAGACGTGGAAAAGGTTCACTTACTTACAGGGCTCCTAGCCATAAATTTCATTACAATATTGCTTATCCGAAAGCAAATGAAAAATTAATTGGAAAAGTTGTTGAGATAGTAAAAGATCCTGCAAGAACTGCTCCAACAGCTGTTATAGAATTTAACAATAAAGAAAAAATACCATTGCCAGCACCTTTAGGAATAAGAGAAGGTGATTTAGTAAATTATAATGATAAATCTTCATTAAATAATTTAAGCATATTAAAACTAGAGGATATCCCGGAAGGCACTTTAATTTATAATATTGAAAGTAATCCGGGTGATGGTGGAAAATTCTGTAGAGCAGCTGGTGTATTTGCTAGATTAGTTACAAAAACTAAAGATTATATTTTAGTTGAATTATCATCTAAAAAACAACGTAAATTTAATTTAAGATGTAGAGCAACTATTGGCATTATAGCAGGTACAGGAAGATTAGAAAAACCATTCTTAAAAGCAGGAAAGAGGTATCATGCAATGAAGGCACGCAATAAGTTATATCCAAGAACTTCGGGAGTTGCAATGAATGCAGTAGATCATCCTTTTGGATCTGGAAGAGGAAGACATGTCGGTAAACCAAAGACTCCACCTAGAAATGCTCCTCCAGGAAGAAATGTTGGATTAATACACGCGAGAAGAACAGGACGTAAGAGATAAGATGGTAAAACAATTTAATTATCATGGATATACTGCAGAACAATTAAAGAAAATTGAGCTAAAGGAATTTATGCAATTACTTCCATCTAGACAACGTAGATCAATTAAACATGGTTTTACAGAGCAACAAAAGAAATTATTAACAAAAATAGAAGCATTTCTTGCAGGTAAATATAAAAAACCAATTAAAACCCATTGCCGCAATATGATAATTTTACCAAAAATGATTGATCTTATAATTCATGTTTATAAAGGCAATAAATTTGTTCCAATTAATATTCCACCCGAAGCTGTTGGAATGTTTCTCGGTGAATTATTAATGACTCGTCAAAAAGTAGAACATTCTGCTCCAGGTATAGGTGCTACAAAATCAAGCTCTGCAATTTCTGTTAAGTAAAATGGAAGCAACGTTAAATGTTAAGGATTTAGGAATATCAACAAAAAAATCTGTTGAAGTATGCAATTTAATTAGAAACAAAACTATTGAACAAGCAAAAAAATCACTACAGAATGTAATTGACATGAAGAAAGCAGTTCCATATAAACGTTATAATACTAATACACCACATAAACCAGGAATGATGGCAGGTAGATATCCAGTAAAAACTTGTGAAGTAATTTTAGATATGTTAAAAAGTATAGAGCATAATGCTCATAATCAAGGCCTAACTTCTAAATTAGTAATTGCTCATATTTCAGCAAGTAAAGGTTCGTTACAATGGCATTATGGCAGAAAAAGACGCAGAAAAATGAAAAGAACAAATCTAAAAATTATTGTTAAGGAGCAAGAGAAATGATCGAAAAGCAAATTGTTAAAAAAAATATGAAAGAGTATTTAATTCAAAGCTTGATAGCCGAATATTTACCTAGGGGAAGCTATAGCAAAATTGATTTAAAGAAAACTCCATTAGGAGAGAAAATAATTGTTCATACTTCAAGACCAGGTTTAGTTGTAGGAAGAAAAGGCGCTAATATATCTGAATTAACAAATATATTAAAAACTAAATTTAACATGGAAAATCCTCAAGTAGAGGTTGCAGAAATAACTGAGCCAAATTTAGATCCAGTTTCAGTTGCTGAAAGAATTGTTTCATCATTTGAAAGATTCGGACCTAAGCCATTCAAATCAATTGGTTATAGAGCATTGCAATCTATTATGGATGCAGGCGCTCAAGGTGCTGAAATTGTAATTTCAGGAAGAGGTGTTCCGGGTAGTAGGGCAAAATCATGGCGTTTTTCAGCAGGTCATTTAAAAAAATCAGGAGATATTTCAGAGAATTATATGAAAAGAGATTATAGAGTAGCTAACTTAAAATCAGGTTCTGTTGGAGTAAAGGTTAGTATATTAACACCAGATGTTGTATTACCAGATATCATAAAAATTAAAAAAGAAAATTTGGGAACACCAAAAGTTGAAGAAGTAAAAGAAAAAGCAGAAGAAGTAAAAGAAAAACAAGAAGCAAAAGAATCAAAAGAATCTGAAGAAGTCGAACAAGTTAAAGAGAAAGAAAAACCGAAAGAAAAACCAAAACAAAAACGAACTAAGAAAAAAGAAGTAACTATAAAGGAAAATGGCAAAGAAGAAAATTGATTTTAAGCAAATGAATAAAAATCAATTAAAAGAAAGACTTACTGAATTAAGAAAAGATTTAATGAAAATAAACTCTCAACGTGCTATAGGCACTATTCCAGAAAATCCAGGAAATATAAAACAAGTCCGTAGAAATATTGCAAGAGTACTTACATTTATGAAACAAAAATCAACACAGGAATCAATACAGGAGGTAAAAACCGAAAAGAAATGAGTGAAAAATGCCCGAAATGCGGACTAACTAAAGAGCTTTGTGTTTGTGAAATCATTGCACGACAAGACCAGATAGTTAAAGTAAAAACTGTTAAGAGAAGATTTGGTAAGTTAACTACAGTAGTGGAAGGTATTGACGAGAAATCAGTTAACCTAAAAGACCTTGCAAGAAAATTAAAAGAAAAATTTGCTTGCGGAGGTACAGTAAAAAATGGTGTAATTGAATTACAAGGTAATCATGTTAGTCACGTAAAACAAGAACTAATAAAACTCGGCTTTGATGAAAAGAGCATAAAAATAGAACAATAAACCGAGATTAACAACAAAAATTATAGGTAAAGGAAATGAAAGCAAAACAAATAGGTATTGAAGTAGAATTACCTAGACTAGAATGTAATGATATAAATTGTCCATTCCATGGTAATTTAAAAGTTAGAGGAAGAATGTTTGTTGGTAAAGTAACTAGAGCGGATACAAGTAAATCAGCAACTGTAGAATTCATTTACTATTATTATTTACCAAAATATGAACGTTATGAAAAAAGAACTACTAGATTAAAAGTGTATAATCCAAGTTGCATAAATGCAAAAATTGGTGATAAAGTTAGGATAATTGAATCTAGACCGATAGCAAAAACAAAAAATTTCGTAATTATTGAGGTTATTAAAAAATGAAAGCTGTTCAAGCTAGAATAGTAAAAGCATTGCCATTTGGCGCTAGAATAGGAGTATGTGATAATTCAGGAGCTAAAATAATTAGAATATTTGCTGTAAAAGGCCATAAAACATCTAAAGGTAGGTATCCTGCTGCAGGTGTTGGTGATTTAGTTTATGCTTCAATAGTTCAAGGCAAACCAGGAATGAAGAAAGAAACTGTCCAAGCTATTATAGTGAGACAGAAAAAAGAATACAGAAGAGAAACAGGCGAAAGGATAAAGTTCGAGGATAATGCAGCTGTAATATTAAAAGATGATAAAGGTAATCCAAAGGGAACAATATTTAAAGGGCCAATAGCAAAAGAAGCAGCGCAAAAATGGCCTGCTATATCTAAATTAGCATCAATGATAATATAAAATGAAAAAGTTATTTTCAAAACATTGGAAAGCAAGTAAGCAACCTAGAAAACAAAGGAAGTATTTGTATAATGCTCCTTTGCACTTAAAGAGAAAAATGTTATCTTGTTTGTTATCAAAGGAATTAAGAAAAAAATTAGGTAAAAGAAATTTACCTGTAAGAAAAGATGATGTTATTTTAATAATGCGAGGCAAGTTTAAAGGAAAAAAAGGAAAAATTGAGAAGGTTAATCTGAGAAAATTAAAGATATATGTTGAAGGTATTAATAGAGTTAAATTAGATGGCTCAAAGGTATACTACCCTTTACATCCCTCTAACTTAATGATCACAGAGCTTAATCTAAATGATAAGAAAAGAAAAGCAAAATTAGAGCGTAAGTAAAATGGCAAAAAGACATTTATTCAGCTTGAATGCACCTGCAAATTGGCCTATAGATAGAAAAAAGTATACTTGGATAACAAGACCATTACCAGGACCACATCCATTACATAGATGTTTGCCTTTGAGTTTAGTAATTCATAAGTTACTTGGATATGCAAAAACAATGAGGGAAATTAAACTTATATTAAATCAAGGTGAGATTTTGATAGATAAAAAGGTAAGAAAAGATTACAAATTTCCAGTTGGCATAATGGATGCTATAGAAATAAAAAAAACAAATGAAGCTTTTAGATTAATTATTAATAATAAAAACAAATATCAATTAATTAAAATTAATAAAGATAATACAAAACTAAAGCCATGTAAAATCATAAATAAAACAACCTTAAACAAAGGTTTAACCCAATTAAATCTTTATGATGGAAGAAATATAATTGTAGAAAAAGATGGTTATAAAACAGGCGATACTATTATACTTGATTTAGAGACTAATAAAATAATTTCACATTTAAAATTAGAAAAAGGTTCTTTAGTTTATATTACAGATGGCAAATATACTGGTAACTTAGCAAAGATTGACTCCATCATAAATGCAAAAAATTTACAACCAGCTAAGATTGTTTTTACTTTAGATGATAAAAAACTTCAAACTTTGAAAGATTATGCCTTTGTAATCAACAAGGAGTTTACAGAATAAAATGCAAAATCCAATGATTAATATCAAAATAGAAAAGGTAACTCTTAATATTGGAGTAGGTGGACCTGGAGATAAATTAAGCAAAGCTAAAAAATTACTTGAAAAAATTACTGATTCAAAAGCTGTTGAAACAAAAACTATGAAAAGAATTCCGACTTGGGGTTTAAGACCAAATTTACCAATAGCATGCAAAATAACATTACGGGGTGAAAGAGCTAAAGAAGTCTTAACCAGATTATTAAAAGCTGTTGATAATAAGTTAGATGAAAAAAAATTTGACAATACAGGTAATTTTTCATTTGGCATTAAAGAATATCTTGATATTCCTGGAGTTGAGTATGATCCCGGAATTGGCGTTATTGGCTTAGAGGTTGCAGTAACATTAGAAAGACCCGGATTTAGAATTAAGAGAAGAAGAGTTGGTAGAAATAAAATTGCATCAAAACACAGAATAACTAAGCAAGAAGCTCAAGAATTTATCAAGAATAAATTTAATGTTAATATATTTACGGGTGAGGAAGAATGAGCTACAGTAATTATAATAAAGTGTTTAAGCAGTTGGAAGTAAAACCAGCTAAATTAAAGAAATATATTAAACATAATGCTCCAAAAAATAGAACATTTGGAAGAGCTGCTAGAAGATGCGAACTTTGTGGCAGAATTGGTGGCCACGTTAGGATGTACGGTTTACACTTGTGTAGGCAATGTTTCAGATTAAGTGCAAAAAAGATAGGATTTAAAAAATATTCATAAAATGACGTTGAACGATCCATTAGGAAATGTACTTTCGCATATAAATAATTGCGAGAAAATAGGCAGACCAGAATGTGTAGTTAGACCAGCATCTAAATTTATTTTAAACGTATTAAATATAATTAAAAATCAACTTTATACAGGTGATTTTAATATAATAAAAGATAGTAAAAGTAATCTAATTAAAATAAATTTACTAGGTAATATAAATAAATGTGGTGTAATAAAACCAAGATTTCCCTTTACAGTAAATGAATTAGAAAAATTTGAAAAAAGATATTTACCGGCAAAAGATTTTGGCATATTAATAGTTTCTACATCCAAAGGTTTAATGACTCATGCTCAAGCTAGAGAAAAGAATATTGGAGGTAAATTAATTGCGTATGTCTACTAAAAATAAATTAAATAAAGAAATAATTATACCAGAAAATGTAGGTATTGAGGTAGAAGGTTCTATGATAAAAGTTAAAGGTCCTGCTGGAGAAAATGAAAAAAGATTAGCTCATCCAAAAATTGATATTCTAAAACAAGGGAATAAAATTATAATAAGCTCAAAAAGACAAACCAAAAATGAAAAAAGGTTAATAAATACATTTAGAGCACATTTATCAAGTTTAATCAGAGGCATAATAAATCCTTATGTTTATAAATTAAAAATCTGTTCGGGGCATTTTCCTATGAACGTTTCTATAAGCAATGATAAAATTATAATTAAAAATTTCTTTGCTGAGAAAATACCAAGAACAGCAAAAATATTACCAAAGGTAGAAGCGAAAATTCAGGGTGATGAAATAATTATTAAAAGTGTAGATAAAGAAGCAGCAGGACAAACCGCTTCCAATATAGAACAAGCATGCAGAATTACGAATCGTGATAGACGTATATTTATGGATGGCATTTATATTGTGTCAAAAGCCGAGTAGTTATAAAATGGAAACTAAACAAAATTTTAGGAAAGAGAAACCAGATTTTATTAGATACACTTCAAAAAATCTTAAAAAGCTTGGTAAAAGTTGGAGAAGACCCCGAGGCATTCACAATAAAGTTAAACTAAAAATTAAAGGTCATATAAAATCGCCTTCTATTGGTTATGGAAATAAATCAGAATTAAAAGGCTTGTATAAAGGTCAAATTAGTTACAAAGTTGTTAGTAATTTAAGTGAGCTAAAAAATCTAGATACAAATGCAGTTTTAATCTCAAGTAAACTTGGATTAAAGAAAAAAGTACAATTACTTAACGAGATTAAAAAACTTAATGTTAAAGTTTTGAGTATTAAAGATATTGATGCTTATATAAAAAATATTGAAGAAAAATTAAAACAAAGGAAAGAAAAAAAGAAGCAAATAGAGCAAAAGAAAGAGGAATTTAAGAAAAAAGCTGAAGAAAAATCCAAGGAAAAGAAGGAATTAACTCAAGAAGAAAAATCTGAATTAGAAAAGCAAGAGAAGAAAAAAGTACTTGAAAAGGGATTATAAAAATGGATTTAAAAATACAACGCAGAATAGCATCATCGTTACTTGATGTAGGAAAGAAAAGAATCTGGTTTGATCCAACTAGGCTAAACGAAATAAAAGAGGCTATAACAAAAAGAGACATTAAACATTTACTAAAAACTGGAGTTATTGTAATAAAACAAGAGAGAAATATTTCACGTTATAGAATAAGAAAAAAATTATTACAGAAAAAGAAAGGCAGACGGAAAGGTATAGGATCAAGAAAAGGTGCAACCAAAGCTAGATTTCCAGCTAAAAGAGCATGGATAATTAAAATAAGAAATCAAAAAAAAATTTTAAAAGAACTACGCGATAAAAATTTAATTTTAAGAAAAGATTATAGAATGCTTTATAAAAAAGCAAAAGGTGGATTCTTTAGAAGTAAAAGACATATTGAAATTTATATCGATGAACATAAATTAATGAAACATGGCAAGTAATAAAAAATATACAGTTAAATTAAGGAGAAGAAGATTGGGAAAAACAGATTATAGAGCTAGGCTTAGATTATTACTAAGCAGAAAACTTAGATTAGTTATTAGAAAATCGTTAAATAATATTATTGCACAATTAATTGAATATGGTATTAAAGGTGATAAAATAATAATTAGTATAAATGCTTCTGAACTAAGAAAATATGGTTGGAAATTTCATCTTGGTAACTTGCCTACTGCTTATCTAACTGGTTTATTAATTGGAGTGGAAGCAAAAAAGAAAAAAATAAAAGAAGTTGTTTTAGATACTGGTTTACAGCCTTCTATTAAATCATCTTCATTGTATGCTTTAGTAAAAGGTTCTTTAGAGGCAGGTTTATTTATTAAATGTAACGAAAAGGTTTTGCCAAGTTATGATAGGATAACTGGTAAGCATATAGCAGATTATGCTTTAAAAATTAAAAGTAATCAAGATTTGTATAATAGACAATTTTCAAAATATATAAAAAATAATGTTAATCCAGAAGATTTGCCTAAACATTTTGAACAAACCAAAGCAAAGATACTAGGAGAGAAAAATGCCTGAAGAAGTTGTGTTAGTTAAAGAAGTGGAAAAGGAACAAGTGCCTAGAGGTGTCCAAAGGACTAGAAGTTTTGATCCTGAAAAATGGCAACCTAAAACTGAATTAGGCAGAAAAGTAAAAAATGGAGAAATTAAAAGTATAGACGAAATTCTTAATTCTGGATTAAAAATACTTGAGCCAGAGATAATAGATTTTTTACTTCCTAATCTTGAATCAGATTTATTTTTGGTTGGACAATCTCGTGGTAAATTTGGCGGGGGCAAGCGTACAATCTGGCGCCAAACTCAAAAGAAAACAAGTGAAGGTAATAAACCTAAATTTGCTACTTTAGCTATTGTTGGTAATAAAGATGGTTATGTTGGTATTGGCTTTGGTAAATCTAGAGAAACAATGCCAGCTAGAGAAAAATCAATTAGGGAAGCTAAACTAAATGTAATTAAAGTCAGACGTGGTTGTGGCTCATGGGAATGTGGTTGTGGTAAAGAACATTCTATCCCATTTAAGATAACTGGAAAATCTGGTTCTGTTTTAGTAATATTAATTCCTGCCCCGAAAGGAACTAAATTATGCATAGAAAAAGAATGTCAAAAGATAATGAATTTTGCGGGTATCAAAGATATTTATTCAAAAACATCTAAATCAAAGACAAAATTAAATTTAATAAAAGCTTGCTTTTATGCTTTAAAAAATTTATCTAGTGTAAAAGTAAAACAACATAGTGAGTAAAATGGATAAAATAGCAGTAATAAGAATTAGAGGAACAATGAATGTTAATAAAGAAATAAAAGATACATTAAATATGCTTAGATTATTTAACAAACATTATTGTGTTATTTTAGAGAGTACACCCGTTTATGTTGGAATGTTAAAAAAGATAAAAGATTATGTAACGTGGGGTGAAATAAATAAAGAAACTTTTTTAGCATTATTAAAGGAACGAGGCAGATTGCCCGGGAATAAAAGACTTACAGAAGATTACTTGAAAGATAAAAATAAATTAAATTTTGAAGAATTTGCAAACGAATTTTTAAATAATAAAAAATCATTAAAAGATATACCAGGATTAAAATTATTTTTTAAACTAAAACCACCGGTAAAAGGTTTTGAACGTGGCGGCATTAAGAACCCTTTTAGTTTAGGCGGTGTTCTTGGATATAGGAAAGATAAAATTAATGATTTATTAATAAGGATGATCTGATATGATAAATAAAAGAAAAAAATTTTCTAGGTATCGTGGAAGCCATACACATGGTGGCGGTGCAAAAAAGAAAAGAAGGGGAGCTGGCCATCGTGGTGGAAGAGGAATGGCTGGTAGTGGAAAAAGAGCAGATCAGAAAAAACCCACTATATTAAAGTTGTATGGTAATGAATATTTTGGTAAACATGGATTTATTAGAGGGGGAAAAAGAATTAAAAATATTAAAACAATTAACATAGGGGAGGTAGAAAAAAACTTACATTATTATTTAGAAAAGAATTTAGTAAAAAAAGAAGGTAATATGTTTGTAATAAATCTAAATGAAATTGGTGTAAATAAATTACTTGGTACTGGCAATATAACTAATAAATACAAATTTAAAGGAAGAGTTTCTAAAAAAGCAAAAGCTAAGGTTGAAGAACTTGGTGGGGTAGTGGAGGGGTCTTAAATGTCTTTAGTGCATAAAATTTTAGAAAATTTGCCAGAAGTAAAAAAACCCGAACAAAAATATCTAGAATTTAATAAAAAACTTAAATGGACTTTAATTATATTAGTAGCATATTTTATTATGGGTGTGATTCCTTTATATGGTTTAGGTGAGAACGCTTTACAACAATTTGATTTTTTATCAATAATTTTAGGAGCTCAATTTGGTTCTTTAGTTTCCCTTGGTATAGGCCCAATAGTAACAGCATCCATTGTATTACAATTATTAAATGGCTCAGGAATTTTAAAGTTAGATACAACAACTCATGAAGGTAGAGTATTTTTTCAAGGTTTGCAGAAATTACTTTCAATTTTCTTTATAATATTTGAAGCAATAATTTATGTTTTTATGGGTGGATTAAGTCCTGCTGTAGGATTTTCTCCTTGGGTATTAGTATTTCAGGTTTTCTTAGGTGGATTAATGATACTTTATATGGACGAGGTTACGACAAAATGGGGCTTTGGTTCAGGAGTAAGTTTATTTATAGCAGCAGGGGTTGCTAGCCAAATATTTATAAGTGCATTTTCTCCATTAACTAGTACAGGAGATATAGCATTTGGTTCTGGTCAAGCTCCTGTTGGTAAGGTATTTGTTTTCTTTATATCTTTATTTAGGGGATTGCCGAGTGAAGCATTTCTTGCTTTATTTGCTATAATTGCAACTGTAGTTGTTTTTATACTATCAGTTTATGCACAAGCAATGAAAGTTGAAATTCCATTATCTTTTGGCAAGATACGTGGTTATGGTATTAGATGGCCTTTAAGATTTATTTACACAAGTAATATCCCAGTAATATTAGTGGCTGCATTACTTGCTAACCTTCAATTATGGGCTACATTATTAGAGCGTTGGGGTTATCCTTTATTAGGCAGATTTGCTGGTCAAACTCCTGTTTCTGGATTAGTGTTATGGTTATTTCCACCTAATTTATTCCAAAATATATTTACAGGAGCTTTATCTGGATTAGATATCTCGAGATCAATTACTTATGCTTTATTTATGATAATAGGTGCAGTAATATTCTCTATATTTTGGGTTCAAACATCTGGAATGGATGCTGGCACACAAGCCAAACAAATTATGTCTTCTGGTTTGCAAATTCCAGGTTTTAGAAGAGATGAAAGAGTTTTAGAAAGAATTTTAGCTAGATATATAACTCCTTTAACTGTGATGGGTGCTGCTACTGTAGGTTTATTAGCAGCGTTAGCTGATTTAATGGGTGCTTTATCCCGGGGCACAGGAATATTATTAACTGTAATGATAATTTATAAATTATATGAGGATATTGCACAACAACATATGATGGATATGCATCCTGCATTAAGAAAGGTGATGGGAAAATGAAAAAAGGATTTTTTTTATTAATGTTAGTAATGTTGGTAAGTACGATAGTTGCCTTGCTGTGGGACAAGCTTCCACTTATAAGCAAGAGCGTCCATTATATTTTAGACCCAACATTAGGCTATATCCTAAATTTAAATCTTATATGGGGATTTTTGTTTATAACACTTTTAGTTACCTTGTTAACAACTTTAATACAAAAATATGGTACTGATCAAGTAGCATTAAAGCAATTAAGAGACGATCAAAAAAATATTCAACAAGAAATGAAGCAACATACTCATGATCCTAGTAAGGTTATGGAACTTCAAAAAAAACAATTTGAGAATTTACCAAAAACATTCGAATTAACAATGAAACCATTAATTCTTACTGCTATTCCATTTATTTTACTTATAAGATGGTTTACAGATATATTTAAAAACCTCAATGATCCAAAGTTTTTTGGATTTTTAAGTTGGATATGGTTTTATATAATGTTTTCAATCATATTCAGCATAATCCTAAGAAAATTATTAAAGGTGCATTAAAATGCCACGTCCTAATAAAAGATCACGTACATTTAGAAGAGTTTATGTTAGAACACCGAGGGGAAAAGCAAAATTAACATATAGAAGGAGAAAACCGAAACATGCAAGATGTGCTAATTGTGGTAGTATCTTACATGGTACTCCAAGAGAATTACCTTATAAAATGGGAAATTTACCAAAATCAAGTAAACATCCTAAAAGAATTTATGCTGGGTATTTATGTGCAAAATGCACTAAAAGAGAATTAATAAATAAATTTAGAAAATGATTGGAAAAATTTGTATAAAATTACTTGGTAGAGAAGCTGGAAGAACTTGCATAATTGTAGATCAAGTTAATGATAATTTTGTTATAATAGATGGCAATGTCAAAAGACGAAAATGTAATTTACAACATTTAGAACAAACTGATAAGATTTTAGATATTAAAAAAGGAGCTTCTACACAAGAGGTATTAGAAGCTATGAAAAAAGCTAAATTAAAAGTTTTAACTAGAAAAGAGAAAAAAGAGGTTAAAGAAAAACTAGAAAAGATTGAAAAGAAAGATAAAGAAGAGAAATAAATATGCCAAAACAAAATCAAGAACTACAACAAAAATACCTCGAGTTGCAATATATTATTCAACAAATTACTCAACTGCAACAACAAATTCTTGCAATTCAAACTCAGTTATTAGAATTAAAAAATTTAAAAGGAAATTTAGATAAATTTGATAATCTTGATTCTAGTAAAGATGCATTTGTTCCATTAGGCTATAATATTTATACAAAAGCTAATCTAAAAAATAATAAAGAGTTATTGGTAAATGTGGGGGCGAATGTAATTGTGGAAAAAACAATCGAAGAGACTAATGAATTAATTGATGAACAAATTAAAGAAATAGAGCAAGTTGTAAATAATTTACAAATGCAATTAAACGAATTAGAGCTAAGAGGCCAAAGCCTACAAGAAGAATTAGTCAAATTAACACAAAAACAACAAATTATATAAATTACAATTTTTTATTTATTTGTATGAAGAGGTTTTTATTATCCTTTTTTTTATTAGCCATAATTTTAATTATTTCTACATTATCTATAAAAAGTCCAATTGATAATAAATTAACTAGTTACACTAGTATTGAAACTACCGATACTACTAGTATCACAATACCTGCTACTCTTGAAAACGTTTTACAAGTATCTTGTCCAACAGGAAGGCAAATAGGGGATGTTAATGGGGATGGTTCAATTACTAGTTACGATGCTAACTTAACATTACAAATTGTTGCTGGGCAAATATCTCCGCCAAGTGATATTTGTTGCGTGGATGTCGATAAAAATGGTGATATCTCTAGTTTTGACGCTTCACAAATTCTTCAAATACAAGCAGGTAATTTACCAAGCCCCGGCGTATGTAGTCAAACACAAACAACTTGCAATGATGAATGTATTTTAAATACTAGAATTTGCTCTGGTAATGGTTATCAAATTTGTGGTAATTATGATTCTGATCCTTGTACAGAATATAGCACAATAACTCCATGTACTCAAAATCAAATTTGTAGTAATGGAATTTGTTCTGGATCTGGTATAACTTTAGATAAGTGTTCTGATGGAACTAATTATAATCAATGTTCTACTTTACAACCAAGATATTGTGATAATGGGGTTTTAATAAATAATTGTGCATTATGTGGTTGTCCGAATAATGGCGAATGTTTAGCAGATGGCTCTTGCAGGGCTATTGTTGAAGGCATTCAATCAACAAATCAAAGCTTAATAAATAATCCACCACGAACATCATTTATTCCAGAAGCATCATTAACAAAAGGTCAAACTAATGTAAATAATTTAATTGATTTATATAATTATGTTAGTGATCCAGAGGCTCAACCAATTACATTTACTTTTGCTAATAATCAACCAAAATTTAATTCTGATATAATAGATTGTTATTTATCAGGATCGATAATAAATTGTGATCCACCAAAAAAACCCGGCAGTGTTAATATTAACATAGTAGCTTCAGATGGGAATAAATCTTCTCAATCAGAGTTTAAGATAAATGTAATACCATCTTTAGTCCGCGGTGAAGAAGTAAAACAACAATTAAATATTGCTCCAATAGCAGATGCTGGTTCAGATAAAACTGCATTTCTCGGATCTAGCATAGTATTGGATGGTTCTAAATCCTACGATTTAGATAATAATTTGCCAAATTCTCCTGATAACTATATTTGGCTAGAAAATGATCGAGAACTTGGGCGAGGTATTAAATTAAAAATAATATTATCAATAGGCACACATATAATTACTTTAAAAGTTATAGACTCTTATGGATTAGTTTCTACAGACGAGCTTATCATTAATGTAAAATCAAAAACAAACTGCCTAAATACAAAAACACTTTATAGCCCACCAGATACTATTTGCAATAGTAAATGGCCATCTACGGAAGGTGAGCTAATTAAAATTAATAGTATAGATTATTCTTGTAATCTTGTTGAGGTTTGTAATGAAAATCTGGACAACATTATAGAGGATTCAATAAATTGTTGCGACGGTACCCCATTAATAGAACCAAGAAAATCTGGTTCTTGTAGTTTTGCTAATAAATATTCTCAGGGTAATATAAAAAGATGCCAAGGTCTTTATCTAACAAAGTCTCTAGGGGCAGATTCTATTTATATGCAAGGTTATTTTGAAGCTGAAATGTGCTGCAGAGGAGTAACAGAACTTTGTAACAGCTATACTGATCTATATTCAGCTAGACCTATTCCAAATACAAAAACAACTAATATTTTAGCCAATAATCTTAGATGCCCCAATACCCCAAATGATAATCCACCTGGAAAATGGCTTTCTGATACCAAGATTACTGAGAATAATATTGCTTTATCAGATGTTCCAGCGCATGTTAGTTTAGACATCTTGTCTACAGGTACTTGTGTTGATTATTCATTTTCTCTGACAACCTTACTTAGAAAAGCTGGTTACTTACAAAATGAAGTATATACAGTAGAGGCACCAAATCATGCATACAACTTAGTTAAGTTACCTCTAGATAAAAAATATACAATTGTTGATACAACAGGCAATAACGAGCCTTCAATATTATTAGGAAAAACCCCATTATTTTATGAATATTGTGAAAATATAAATCGTTGTTATAATGATAATGGCGAGGTTATTTGCCCTAGCTTGAAAAGTATATATGGATGCGAGAATGTAAAAGAAAGTTTGATTAAAGAAACTAAAGTAGCTGGTTATAAGGCAGAAAGAATTATAAGTAATATTGTAAATTTATTTAAAGAGGAGATTGAAAGATGAAAATAATATTATTAATATTTTTATTATTGAGCAATTTAGTAAATGCCCAACAAATTTCTGTTTTAAAAGAAGCAGAAAATCAAATTCAAATTGGCGAGGTACTAGAAGTAAAAATTAATATTAATAATCCTTACAATGAAGATGTTGAGTTGGAAGTTTTAGAAAGAATAATTAATGGGGTTACTTTAGTACAACCAACTAAACCAGACAAAACAGAATTTCATGATGCTATTGAAGCATCATTTTTTAGATGGAAAGTTGATATTCCAGCAAAAAAAATAGTTACATTGACTTATAAAATTAAGCTTAATAATCTTGGCGAATATACATTAGCACCAACAAGAATAACTAATCTTGCTAATAATGAAGTTTATTTGAGTGAATCTTTAAATATTAATGTTTTATGCAACCCAAATAATATTTGCGAGGAAAATGAAAATTCTCTAAATTGCCCACAAGATTGTAGCTCGGGGATAGCAGATGGAATTTGTGATTATAAATTAGATAATAAATGCGATCCTGATTGTGAATATGATCCAGATTGTGGTAGGGTTACAGAGCCAACTAAGATAAATAAAAACTTTATTTTCTATATTTTAGGATTAGCTGTGGTTTTTATAGTCTTCTTTTTGTTAAGAAAGAAAAGATAAGTCGTAAAGGACAACTAAGCTAAAAACATTTATAAATATTAACCATTAAAAAGTATTATGGGGGATTTAATAAGCCATTATTCTAGAAAAGACGTTCAAAAAGCTATAATTGAAATAGCTAAAAATAGAGAAGTAGCTGTAAACTTTGGTGATAAAGGTTATGGTAAAAGACCAGATATATTACAGTTTTATAATGATATTGAAGAATTAGCAAAACAAGGAGCAACTTCTTTTAATGTCTCAGAAGAGCATTGGCAAAATCCTTTATTACTTAAACCAGGAATGACTAAGCAACAACTTGATGAACTTAGATTAGGTTGGGATTTAATTATTGATATAGACGGTTTGCATCTAGATTACTCTAAACTAGCAGCTTACTTAATCATAGAAGCATTAAAATTTTATGACATTAATAATTACTCTATTAAATTTAGTGGTAATCGCGGTTTTCATATCGGTATACCTTTTGAAGCTTTCCCTAGTAGCATAAATAACCAAGAAACAAAAAAACTATTTCCAGATGCTGCTAGAATACTCGCTTCTTATCTAAAAGAGATGATAAGAGAACCTTTAACAAATAAAATACTAGAAAAAGAAACCATCCAAGAAATAAGTAATAAAATAAATAAAGAAAAGGATTATTTTGTAAATAAAAATATATTATGGGTATCTAAGTTGGTTGATATTGATAATGTAGCTATATCTAGTAGGCATATGTTTCGCACTCCTTATAGTTATCATGAGAAATCAGGTTTAATTTCAATACCCATAAAAGATAATGAAATACTTAATTTTGATAAAGAAGAAGCGAAAATAGAAAATGTTAAAGTCAATTTAAATTTTTTAGATAGCTTAAACGTTATTAATCAAGAGGCTACTCAGCTAATGACACAAGCTTTCTATTGGCATTCTAAAAATAAAAAAAAAGAAGAAATTAAATTAGATATTAAAGAATATGCTGTTCCAATTAATGCCATAAAACAAGCATATTTTCCACCATGCATATCGGCTGGGCTTTCCGGTTTAAGTGATGGAAAAAAAAGATTTTTGTTTTTATTATTAAATTTCTTAAAAAATACTGGTTATGATGAAAAAGGGATTGAAACTATTGTTTTTGAATGGAATAAAAGAAATAAAGAACCTTTACGTGAAAATTATATACAATCTCAATTAGCCTGGAGCAAAAGACAAAAATTAATCTTGCCTCAAAACTGTCCAAAAGATAAAGAAAATTTAGCTAATAACTTTAATAATTATTATGTTGATTTACATATTTGTAATCCAGATAATTTATGCAGGATGATAAGAAATCCAGTGCAATATGCTATTAAGAAATCTAGAGCATATAAAAATAAATAACTAAACTTTCTTTATATAATTTAAAATATTTCTAAAATTATTTTCATTTTGATTATTTTTATACAATTTTAATAAACTAATTAGTTTATTTTTATTTAATTTAAAATTTTTATTTCTCAAAACCTTTATTAAACTTAAGATAAATTGACTAAATTGAGTTACATTTTTTGGTTTATTTGTGGAATAGCAACGTTCAAAATCAATCATTGTAACTTTCTTATCAATTATAATATGCTTAATTGGATTATGAAGTTCTTTTTTATTTACTTTTAATTTATCTAATGTTCTACATTGTTTTAATACATTAATTAAAACTTTTTTAATATTATTTTTATTATTTTTCTGAATAAAGTCTAAAATAAAATCACCTTTAATAAATTTATATTTAAAATAATTTTTGCCATAAGAAATCAATCTTGGCCCGATATTATATTTATTTAAAATTTTTAACCAATAAACTTCGTTTTTTATCACATTTTTAGCGGCCTTTTTTATTGCTATTTTGCCCTGTAAATAAATTTTACTTCTTTTACCTTTTGAAAAATACTTCATTTTACTAAGTAATAGAAATGTTTTTAAATTACTTACTATTATTTATAAAAATGAAAAAGTGGTGGATGCTAGTTATACTATTTATGATCTCTTTAACTATAGTAAGTGCTTTTTCTAAGGATGATGGTTTAAAATGGCTTAATCAAAATATTGATTGGACTAATGCTAATTTAAAAGAAGCTTCTCTAGCATTTCTTGCATTAAAAACTAATAACTATAATGTTGATAAAGGCTTAACTATATTAGTGCAAAGGCAAGATAATAACAATTGTTATCCTCGTGGTAATTGTAATACAATTGAAACAGCATTTGCAGCTTTAGCTTTAAGCTCTACTAATCAAGATGTTTCTAAATTATTAGACTGGCTTGAATCTTCTTTAACAAAAGCTCAAACAACTGGTTGGTATATTCAAATTAATACACAAAAAGATGGTAGTTGTACAATAAATTATGAAGAAGGCTCAGCCAATGTAATTGTTAATACAACTTATAAAATACAGCCTTATAATGTTGATTGGGTTAGCGTAGAGAATAATTTAAAAGCTAATTTAGATAAACCTATTGAACAAATTAATGTTAATTGTAATAAGATTAATGATCCAAGCATGATTATTTCTTTAATAAGAATAGTTAATAATGAATTTACTATAGTGCAGCAAGAATCTGGTAATAATATTAATTTAGTAATTAATAATGCATGTTATCCTAGATTTATAGGTGGATCTTGCGACGAGGAATCTAGTTTTTATATTTCATGGGCTTTAGCTAAATTAAATAAAGAAATAAAAACAATACCTTATCTAGAAGATAGTGCAAATACAAATCAAGAATATGCAATTTTATATTTAATAAATAAAAATGAAAAATATGCTCAAAAATTAACTGAAACACAATCTATACAAGGTCATTGGGACAATAACATATTAGCAACCTCATTTGCAATTGATTCTTTAAAAAGAAATACAAAATATTATGATAATTTTAATAATGCTACTAAATGGCTAGAATCAAAACAAATTACTTCTGGAACTAATAAAGACTCTTTTGGAACTTTGTTAGATAGTGCAGCAGCTCTTTATTTAGTATTTACAGAACAATTTATTCCACCACCTTCAGACGGAACAGCGCCAATCTGCGGTAACAATATTTTAGAATTCGGTGAGGAATGCGAGTCAAATTTAGATTGTTCTACAAGCCAAACATGTAATTCATTTACATGCACTTGTGAAGAAGTAAATGTTACTGCTCCTGCTCAGATTTGCCTTCCAAGTAGTTTAAGAAGTGGTACAGATTGTTCTGTGTGTAATTCAGGAGGTACAGCTTATGTTGATAATGATCTTAGATGCAGAATAAATGAAGTATGTCAAAACGGAATTTGTGTACCTTCAACTGAAGCCGGTGAAGAACCTAGTGAAGAATCTCCTCCACAAGAACCTGAAGAAGATAAAGGATTAGGAGCTATATTTTGGATTAGTTTAATTATAATAATATTAATTCTTGGTGTAGGGGGTTATCTTGCTTATAAAAAATTCTTTAAAAAAGAAAAACCAAGTGAACCAGAATTCTTACCCAGAATAAAACAACCACCAAAAACACTACCACCAAGAAGAACTGCTAAAAAGCCAGGTTATGAGGAATCCCTAGAACATGAGTTAGATAAATCTATTAGAGAAGCTGAAAGACTATTAAAGAAATAAAAAATTTAATATAGTATTAAATTTAAGTTATATTATGAAAAAATTATTAATTCTTTTATTAATTTTGATACCAATAGTTAATGCACAAGAACAACCATTAATCATTTCATTGTCAAGAGAAAATTATGTAGTTTTTGAAACATTTCAAGCAGAGGTTGTATTTAATATTGACCCGGTAAATGAAATTACTGCATCTAATTTTGTTCTAACAGATAAATTAAATAATAAAATTCCCATAGCCTTATTTTTAAATAAACTTTCAGATAATTATTATTTTATTTATTTTAATTTACCAAACTTATCTACTGGCACATATAATTTTAATGTTATTAATATTCGTTATATTGATGAAAATTTAAAACAGATTTCTGTATCAAAATCATTTAATTCGGAAAATATAAATTTTACAGATGAAAAATTATTAAGTTCAATTTCTATAAATCCTGCTATAATAACAACTTACGACACGAAATTAGAAATAAAAAATAATTTTGATAAATTAAATTTGACAATACAAGCTCCTAATTATTTAAATTTGCCTAATGAAGTAACATTAGATAAAATCTTAAATTATAATATAAAAATACCGCCTAATATTACTAAGGATAATATAAGAATAAATTATAATGGGAAGTTTTATTTGATACCAATTTTACTTGAAACAAAAGAAGAACTTCGAGAAATAATTGAAATAGAACCATTATTAACACCACCAAGAAATTCTGTTATATTTTTAAATTCAAGTTTTGGTACTAAATTCCCAGAAAAAATAAGAATTACCAAAGATTCTAGTCCTAATAACCCTTTATACCTAGTAAATAAATGGGATTTTACGATAAGAAATATAACATTTTTAGTTACAGTTAATCTAAAAGAAATCATTAGATTGAATCTAAGTAACATTGAGGAAATAAAACCAAATGAAACCTTACAGCAATATATTTGGATCAATGAAAAAAAGAACCCGAGCTTAAACAATTATAATGGTAATGTTGTTATTCTATATAATCAAGAAATTTTAAACTTATTACCATTAAACATAGAATTTATAGAAAAATTTGAAACTAAAATTAATGAAACAAAAATAAATGAAACTACAGAAGTTATACCAGAAGTAAATAAAACTATTACTGAAGAAAAACAGGAAGAAAGAAAATCTAAATTACCTTTAATAATAATCGGCATCGTAATATTAATAATTATATTAGCATTAATATTTTTTGCAACTAGAAAAAAAGAAAGAGAACCATTTGAAGAATTTTTGCATGGAAAACGTTAATTTTGCCCAAGTTTTTTCTTCATTAGAAAATTTGATGCTTGTAACTTTTTAATAGTCATGTCATAGTCATGCAATTTTCCAAGTAAATCATTTAATAAATTTGCTAATTCAGCAGTTTTGAAATTTATTTCTTCTGGTTCTAAAATTTCTATTGAGCTTGGCATATAATCCAAACAAAAACTAATTAATTCGTTAAGGTTATTAAAATTTATTTCTAGTTCTGTAAAAGCACTATAGAAACCATCCATTTTATCTTTTAATTCAACAGTTTCAAAAATTTCAAATTTCTTAACTTCTTTATCCTCCTTTATTTTATCGACTATCTTTTTTGTAACTTCTTCTACATGATCTTTTGGAAATCCAACAATTTCGACTATAATTCTAACTAAAACTTTGTTCATAGCATAAAAAAAAATAACTATCTTTATAAATTTTTTCTAATAAGCAAAAATCCAATTATAATTGTTAGTGTAATAATTAGAATTAATGGAACAAGATTTTTAGTTTTAATATCACTAGATTCATAAACCACTTTACCTGTTACTATACTCTGATTTTCTAAAATTTCTTTATCCTCACTTTTTTCTATAACTTTAATATTTGTTGTAAAATCATTGGTTGTTTTTCTGCCTTCTTTTTTAATTTTAACTTTTAGTTTATAATCCCCGGGTTCAACATGCTCTTCTATATTATTTGTTAAATCTAAAAATAATGAAGAATCTTTTGGCAAATTAATTGTTTTTAAATTTTCCTCTCTCTCACCACTAATTGATACAGGACCATTGTATAAGTAACTCCAAATATCTAATTTAACATTTTCTGTAGAATTATTGTCTATTTTAATCTTAATATTAACTTCTTTATCTTTATTAATTTCTTCGGGTATTTCAATAAATTCTATACTAACATCATCTTCTACTCTTTTTGTAGTTGGTAAATTACATAATGAATTAATTATGCCTTCTACTTTAATATCTTTTTTAACTTCTAAATCTAAACCAGAAACTACTAAATCATAATCACCATCTTTTAATTTATTATTGCAATTATTATCGATTAAAACAGGAACATTTAAACTATAATTTACATATTTTCCAAAAACATTAAAATTTGTTATTTCGCTAATTTTATCTTCACCATCAGCAACGTAAACATTTATGCTATTTTTATTAGAATTCCCTTTATATACATTAAGCTTAACCTCAATTTCTTCACCAAATCTAACCTTTTCGTCTACACCTAAATCAATATCTTTAATATTTATGCTTGGTGTATTAAAATCAAGATTTTCAATGTTTTTTTCATTTGGGCTAGGTAAATTTATCTGCCATAAATCATTAACTTTATTCCAAGAAAAACCTTCTTTACTTGTACTATAACTAACTTCATCAATTAATAAATTACTGTAATAAAGTTTAATTTTATCTCGATCATTATTTAATAATCCAGAGAAACCGTTTACATAAATTACTAAAAAACTATTTCCTTGGATAATTGTTGTAGTAGCATGTGTGTTATCAATAATTAATTTATGATTTGCTTCATCTAGAAAATATAACCCACTTAAATCTAAATCATTATCACCAGAATTATACAGCTCAATAAATTCTCCTGTAGGCATAGAAGCGTCATCTTGCCCAATAGGATCAGGTAAAAATTCATTAATTTTTAATGCACTATAATCTTTTACAATAAAATTTTCTCTTCCTGGTGTACCTTGGCTAGTCGTTTCTATCCAACTAGATTTTTCACTACTTAAACTATTAAAAAAAATTCTTTCTAAAGATTTTTCATCACCACCAAAATCACTTGAATAAGCTACTAAATCAATTATTTTTCTATTATTCTCACGAAATATTATAACATCCTTATCATTATTTAAGTTATTACCAATTGTTGCTCCAACAACATAAATACTAGCGTTGATATCAGAATAATTAAAATCATCTTCGACAATTAGAGAATAATTGCTATTGTAATAATAAACTAATTGCAAAATATCTTCACTTGAGATATCCTCAATAATAAAGTTACTTAAATTTTGATAATCTTCTGAGTAAATCTCTATAAACTCCTTATTATTATCATTACCTTCTGGATTATACATAAATTCATTAATAACAGTTAGAGCATTAACATTAAAAGAAATCAATAAAATCAAAATTAAATAAATTAATATTTTCATAATTTTATTAGTTTTTCAAAATTTAATCCATTTTTTTCTAATAGCTCTAAAGAAGCTATTAAATTACCATTCTTTGTTTTCTTTAATTTTTTTGGATGAATAAAATACCAACCAATATTGTTAAATCTTAATCCTATCCATGGCTCTGCACCAAATATTTTTGAAAATTCAATTAACTCTTTTATTTGCTGTGGTTCTAAATATCTAGATTTACTTTTTAATGATTTACATTCAATTGCCAAATATCTTTTTCCATTACCAACTAATAAATCCGGACTTGGTAATGGTGTAGAACCAGAGCCAGCTGAGCGGTAGCCACCCCATAATCCAGTTTCCCAGAACATATTTAATAATTCACGTTCAGCCCTACTGCCCTTAGACTTGCTCATTACTCTATTAAATAATAACTAGAATAAAAACCTTTTCATAAATCTCTGCTTTGAACAGTTCTTCTACCGTTGGCTTCTGCTCTTTTTACTGCTTGTGCTATTAATTCCTCTACCTTTTTACTAAGTTCTTGTGCGAAATCACCAGAAATATTACCCACCTTATCTTTACCATATTTATTTACAACTTCTTTTAGCCTGCTTCTAACAACTAATGATTCTGCCATAATATTTTTAATTATTAATAAATATATAAACCTTATTAATTCTTCATTAAAGGAAATAATAAAACATCTTTAATTGAATTACTATTTGTAAGCACCATTATTAATCTATCTATCCCAATACCTACACCACCAGTAGGAGGCATTCCTTGCTCTATTGCTTTTATAAAATCCTCATCCATTGGATTAGCTTCTTCAAAACCCGCTCTTAATTCTTTTGCTTGTTCTTCTAATAATTTACGTTGTATTATTGGGTTGTTTAATTCAGAATAACCATTACTAAGTTCAAATCCTCCAATAAATAATTCAAATCTTTCAATTAAATTTGGATATTTTCTACTACCTTTGCATAATGGAGTTGTTTCACGAGGATGTTCTATAATAAATACTGGTTGAATTAATTTATCTTCAACAAATTTTTCAAATAAAGCTTGCATTACCCAACCACGAGTTAAAGAACCTTTAAGTTCTAATTTATATTTATCTTTTAACATAAATAACTCTTTATCATTTAATTTGTCAACATCTATTTTACTATATTTTTTAATTGCATCTTTAAAAGCTATTATTTTCCAAGGTGTTTTTAAATTAATTTTATGACCAAAAAATTCTACATTATTTTTATTACCAATAATTTTATTCGCATTAATAATAATTTCTTGAGTTAATTTCATCATATCATCATAATCAGCATAAGCTTGGTAAAATTCAATCATTGTAAATTCTGGATTATGTTTACTATCAATACTTTCATTTCTAAAATCTTTACTAATTTCATAAACTTTATCAAATCCCCCTATAATTAATCTTTTTAAGTAAAGTTCATCAGAGATTCTTAAAAACATTTCTCGCTTTAAATCATTTACATAGCTCTTAAATGGTTTTGCATAAGCCCCACCATATATTGGTTGTAATATTGGCGTATCAACCTCAACATAATTATGTTTGTTTAAAGTTTCTCTAATCGAATTAATAATTTTAAATTTTTTAATAAAAATTTGCTTAACTTCAGGATTAACAATTAAATCAACATATCTTTTCCTATACCTTTCTTCTACATCTTTTAGCCCATGCCATTTATCTGGTAAAGGCCTTAAACTCTTAGTTAATAATTCAAATTTTTTAACTAAAATTGTAATTTCTCCAGCTTTTGTTCTAAACACATTTCCATTTATTCCAATTATATCACCTAAATCAAGAAGTTTAGTTATTTTGTAATTATTACCTAAATTAGCTTGGCTTAAATAAAACTGTATTTTACCTTTATAATCTTGTAAATGACCAAAAGCTATCTTTCCCATTGATCTTAATGTAATTATTCTCCCAGCTAAAGAAACTTTATTATTTGATTTTTGATTCTTTTTTAATTTTTTATATTTTCCAAGAATTTCAGTTGAGAAATTTTTAACATCAAATTTATAAGGATAAGGATTTATTTTAAGTTTAATTAATTCATTTAATTTTTTTATTCTTTCTTTAATCAACTGCTCCCCTGGTTGCATTTTAAATTATACTGAATAATGATTATTTAAAACTTTTTATCTTAATATTTTAAATTTGCCTTCACCTTTATATTGTTCTTCTTTTACATTAATATTTTTAACTTTTGCAAGAAATGGCCCTTTTTTACAGAAATCTAAAATTTTAGTTAATTTATCTTTGTCACCTTCAAAAACAGCCTCTAAGTTACCATCTTCTTTATTTTGGACCCAGCCTTTAATGCCAAGTTGTAAAGCTTTAGTATACAAGCTATATCTAAAACCCACACCTTGAACTAATCCAGAAATTTCTACATGAATCCTTTTCATAAAATCTGGTTACTTAATTAAATTTATAAAATTAATTAAAATTTGTTAGCCTTTTGCTGATCTATAAACAGCCTTTAATGCAACAACTACTACAGAAGGTACAACTAATGCCATAATAGCATCTAGTACATTCCCTAGTACTGTAATGGTGTTTAGCACATTTTTACCAAACGCACTCACTATTACTAAAGAAAGAGCTGCTAACAAATATCCAGAACTTTCTCTTTTCTCTATATTCAATAACCCGACAATCAATCCTAGAACTACCAATAATCCAACCCATAATGTGTTTAGGCTACCAAACAACCCTACTAATATAGCTACTATAACACCAATTAAAAAGGCCCAGCCACCCATGCTTTTTTTAGCCATTAAAACACCCCCTTATTTTATTAATTTTAAGATAGTTTGAATGTATTTAAACTTTTTGATTTTTAGGATATAAATTACGATCCATGAAAACTTTAGTTGTTTTAATTAACTTACCTTTTTCTAATTTTTCTATATCTTTAAAAGGAATTAAACTTTTACCCAAACATATTAATTCATTTTTTAAAGTCATTATTGCAATAGTTTCATTTTCATCAAAGTTATTATATTTTGAAATTCCTGGTATCGATAAATCTGCACCGTGACATAATGTTGATATAGCTGAATCTAAAACCCATATCTTTGGTAAATGCTCTACTGCCATTTCTATTGGTAATATAATTTCCCTAATATGATTTTCATTACCTTGTTTATAAATTTCGTAAGCATCTTTTAAGTCATGTAATGTTTTCCAAGTTTTATCATTAAAGCAAGCAACTTTAGTTCTGACTAATTGTGACATATGTGCTTGGGTATTAAGTTTTAAACCAAAATCATG
>CAYHTT010000002.1:0-49213 GCA_964359725.1 Candidatus Woesearchaeota archaeon
AGGTATTGTTTGGGATATTACAGCAATACATACAGCTTATCCTGATTTCTTTAATTCAAATATAAAGAAATTAATTTTCCATAAAGACCAAAATCCTTTTTTAAATGAGATTTTTAAAAGAATTGGTTCAAGAAAAGAAATGATGCAAGTTGTTGAAGGTGGTCCTTGTGTTATTTTAGCAACTTCAGGAATGATGGTTGGGGGAGCATCTGTAGAATACTTTAAATTATTAGCGGATAATCCAAAAAATAGTATTGTATTCAGCTCTTATTTAGGTAAAGGTACATTAGGAAGAAAAATAAGTGAGGGTGAAAAAGAAATTAGTTTAGATGGTGAAACTATTAAAGTTAATATGGAAGTTGCTGGAATTAGAGGTTTTACAGGACATTCAACAAGAGAAAGATTAATTAGTTTTGTTAAACATCTTGATCCAAGACCTAAAAAAATTATTTTAGTTCATGGTGATAATAGTAATTGTTTAGATATTGCTAGTACATTACATAAAATATTTAGGATAGAAACTAATGCTCCAAAAAATTTAGAAAGTATTAGAATAAAATAAACTTAATTATTAAATAAGCAATTAAACAACCTAAACTAAGAACTGGCATTGCTGGATAAAACTTTCCTTTTTTTCCAATAAAAAATAATACTACTAAGGATAATGTTATTATTAATGAAGTTATTATGGCTGCTAATATATTAAATTCTTTTAAAATAACTCCTGCAAAGAATAATGTAAATCCAATATCTCCCCCGCCTAAAATAGCAGCAGTATATTTTTTCTCACCTTTTGCTTTATATGGCACATGTAATCCTGTAAATAATTTTGCTTTAGTTTGAAATTTTGCTAATTTAATCATATGTTTAGATTTAAAAACAGCATAAGCATCATATGCCGATATTAGTAATAAAAAAATTCCAATTGAAAATAAATTAAATAAAGGAACAAAAATAGCTGCTAATCCTCCGTAAATAAACATCTCTATAACATTGTTAATTATAATATTAATTCTAAATAATTTCGCTAATGCTAGTAAAATAGCCAAAATCAAAGCATAAAATTGATTAAAGAATGTTGAAAATGAAACAGCTAATGTAAATGCTATACTAATAAAAAACCATAATTTCCATAATAATAAAGCTCTAAATCTAATTAATATTAAAGCTAATATTGTTGCAAATAAAATTGTTATAAATATTGGAATAAAAGATGTTCTTTCCTCTAGCTCAGGGCGTTGTATATTATATGGTAGATCCTTAACTAAATAATTATTTATAATTACTAAACCAACTAAATGAGCTGCAAGAAACATTAAAGCTATTAAAATTATTATATTAAGTTTGTGTTTCATAAATTTGAGTTATTTACCTATTTAAATTAATTTCTACTTTGAAGTAATTTAAGGTAATAGATAAATTTAAAAATAACTTTTAATTTATTTAAAGTAATGGCTCAGCCTTTTATACAGTTTGAAAATATATCAAAAAGTTTTGGAAAAAAAGTGGTGCTTAATGATGTTAATCTAAGCATACCTTATAAAGAAATTTATGGTATAATTGGTAAATCTGGTTCTGGAAAAACAACTTTACTTAGCATTTTAATTGGATTTATTAGAGCAGATAAAGGCAAGGTTTATTATCAAAGTCAAGATACTAATAAAGAGATTAGTTTGGTTAAACAACAATTTGGGTTTGCTGCACAACAAGCTTCTTTCTATACAAGGTTAACTGTACGTGAGAATTTAGAATATTTTGGCAGATTATATGGATTAAAAGAATCTGAGTTACGCGAGAAAATTCCTAATTTACTTAAGTTAGTTAATTTGCAAGATGCTGAGGATTTGCAAGGTTGGAAATTAAGTGCGGGAATGCAAAAAAGACTTGACATAGCTTGTGCTATTATTCATGATCCTAAAGTTCTAATCCTTGATGAGCCAACTCAAGATCTAGATCCTGTATTAAGAAAAGATATTCTTGATTTAGTAAAAAAAATTAACAAAGATAAAGAAGTTACTGTTGTTGTTACATCTCATTTATTGGATGAAGTTGAATACATTTGCACAATGGTTGCTATTCTTGACAGTACTAAAATAATTACTTCTGGAACATTAAATAATTTAAAAGATCGCTATAGTAAATATGTTGAAGTTATACTTGACATTGAAACAAAAAATTACGAAAAAATTATCAAACAATTAAAAGGAAAGCAAGATATCAAGAAAATTGTAGTTAGAAATGATAAACTTTACTTATATACAACTAATGGTGAAAATCTAATTAAAGACATGTTGGCTTTTGCAAGAGAAAGAAAATTAAAAATTAATAATATTAGCTTGAACAGGCCAAGTTTAGAAGAAATATTTGAGTCATTAACAAAGAAAAATGATTAAATTATTTGAGATAATAAAAAAGAATTTTCGTTTATTAATTAGAAGCAAGACTTCTGCATTAATTGTATTAGTTGGTCCTTTGGTATTAATGTTATTAATTGGGTTTGCTTTTAATACTAGTTCGATATTTGATATTAAAATTGGTACTTACTCATCTAGTTATAGTGAACTTAGTAATTCAATTAATGATAAATTAACAGATGAACAATTTCGAGTACTTAAACTTGATAGTGAGGAAAGATGTATAGATGCTATTAAAACTGGAGAAGTTCATGTATGTACTATTTATCCAGCAGATTTAAACTTACAAACTTCAGATAAAATTATTTTCTATGTTGATCAGACAAGATTGAATTTTGTTTATATCATCCTAGATAGAATCTCAAGCAAAATTGCTACTAAGTCAACTGAATTAAGTACTGCTTTAACTAATCGCTTGCTAACAAGTTTAAATAATGCTAATACAAAATTAAGTGAAAAAGGTGGTATAGTTGTAGAATTAACTACTAATTTAAAAGATGCTAAAGAACTTACAACTGATATTAAAGATCAATTTCTTAGCGTAGAATTAAATGTTTCTAAATCAAACTTTACTGAATTAAAAAATGAGATAGATGATATAAAACAAAAGGAAAATTTAAGTGCAAGTTTATTCCGTGATTTAGATGATTTAGTTGAGGATGTAGAAGATAATTATGATAATTTAGTTTTGCAATTAGAAAGTGTTGCTTCAATACGTAATTCAGCAGAAACTGGTTTAGGTGCATTAGAAAATAAATTAGCTGGGAATATTCAAGATTCAGTAGAACTTAAAAATACTATTGATGAGATTAATCAAGATATTAACTCAATTGAGATAAAAGATGTAGCTAGAATTGTTAGCCCAATATCAACAGAGATTAAACCAATTGTTGCAGAGTCTACAAATTTAAGCTACACATTCCCTACTTTAGTTATCTTGGTAGTATTATTTGCTGGTGTACTTATAGGAGCAACAACAATTCAAGAAGAAAAATCCTCTAAAGCATATTTCCGTAACTTTATTACACCAACGCATGATATATTATTTATACTTGGCAATTATCTGAGTAATTTAATTATTATAGTAATTCAATTATTAATTATATTTGCTGTAATGCTTTATATAACAAAAACAAGTGTAGTTGAGTTAACCTTGCTTAATATATTTGTATTATTGGCAATTGTAGCTAGTGTTTTTATCTTACTTGGAATGTTAATTGGTTATTTATTTAGGAGCAATGAAACTAGTAATATTGCAGCTATTTCTGTATCTGCCTTATTACTTTTCTTTTCAAATACAATATTACCATTAGAAACTTTACCAACTGCTATTAGAGGTATAGTAAGTTTTAATCCTTTCATAATAGGAGAAGCATCCTTAAAGAAAGTATTATTATTCAATGAAAGTTTAACTAGCATATTACCAAGCATTTATACTTTAATAGGATATATTGCTTTATTAGTTGTTCTTGTTTACATAACTAGAGAATTAACTAAAAGATGGTTTAGTTAGTTTTAAATATTAAATAAATTTCTTTTAATAAGGTGATAATTTGGAAAGAATTGATCCTTGGGGTAGTATTGATATAAAGGATTATGGTAAATTAAGCAAGGAATTTGGTATTAAACCTTTTAAAGAAATTCTTTTTAGAATAAAAAAACCAAGTTTGTATATGCGCAGGAATATTATTTATGGCCACAAAGATTTTTGGATAATATTAGATGCTATAAATAAAAAACAAAAGTTTGCAATGCTTACTGGTTTAATGCCTTCTGGAAAATTTCATCTTGGTCATAAAGTTATAGCTGATCAAATTATTTATTATCAAAGATTAGGGGCACAATGTTATATTACAGTTGCTGATATTGAATCTTATTTAACAAGGAATATTCCATTAGATCAAGCTTACAAATTAGCAATTAATGAATATTTACTTAATTATATTGCTCTTGGCTTAAAACCAAAAAATGTTCATTTCTATTTTCAAAGTAATGGTAGCAAAGAGTATATGAATTTAAGCAAATATGTTAGTAAGAAAATAAATTTTAATGAAGTTAAAGCAATTTATGGTGACATAAGTCCTGGTAAATTAATTTCGGCTTTAACGCAAGTTGCAGATATACTTTATCCACAATTAAAAGAAAATAAAGGACCTAAACCAGTTATAGTTCCAGTTGGTTTTGATCAATTGCCACATATTAATTTCACTCGTGATATAGCTTTAAGAATGAAAAAAGAATATAATTTTATTTTACCAAGTGCAACTTTCAATAAGTTTATGCCTAGTTTACAAGGTACTATAAAAATGTCAACATCTGCGCCAGAGTCTTACATAGCGTTAACAGATGATGAAAAAACTGTTAGAAATAAAATAATAAAGTATGCTTTTTCTGGGGGCAGAGCTACTATTAAAGAGCATCGTGAAAAAGGTGGTAATCCTGATATTGATGTTAGTTATCAATATTTAACTTTTTTAGAGGAAAGTGATGCAAAATTAAAAAAGATTTATTATGATTATAAAGATGGTAAATTATTGACAAGTGAGTTAAAAGAAATCTTAATTAATAAGTTAAATTCTTTCTTAAAAAAACACCAACAAAATAGGGAAAAGGCAAAAAAAGTATTGCATAAATATATTTTAAAAGATTAATGTAACTACTAAAAAGTGCGTAAAAACGAAAGCTTTATAAATACATCTTGACTTCTAGATTATGCTTTCAAGGGAATAAAAATGGAAAGAAAATATATCATGGGAATAAATGTTAAGGAGTTAAGAAAATGATAGTCAAAGAAGATTTTCTCAAAAAGTTAAGAGCATCTTTTGACTTAAACGAGTATGAAGTTAAGATATGGACTTCTTTATTAAGCAGAGGAGTAGCAAGTGCAGGTGAGTTAGCTGAAATAAGTGGTGTTCCAAGATCAAGATGTTATGATGTTCTTGAAACTTTAGAAAAGAAAGGATTTATTATAATGAAATTAGGAAAGCCAATTAAATATATGGCTGTAAAACCTGAAGAGATATTAAGAAGAGTAAAAGGAAATTTACAAAAAAAAGCAGAAGAACAAGTTAAAGCTTTAGAAGAAGTTAGAGATACTGAATTATATCGCGAATTAAAATTATTACATGATCAAGGTATTAAAAAAGTTGATGCAAGTTCTTTAAGCGGGGCTATACGTGGTAGAGCTAGAATTTATGATCAACTTGAGAGTATGCTTAGAAATGCTCAAAAAAGCATAACATTAGTAACTACAGCAAAAGGTTTAGTAAGAAAATATGAAATTTTAAAACCAATATTAAAGAAAAATAAAAATATTAAAGTTAGAATTTTAACTAATATTAATAAAGATAATAAGGAAATGGTAGATGAATTAAGAAAATACGCTGAAATTAAAAACATGGATAAGGTAAATTCTAGATATTGCATTATTGATAGCAAGGAAATATTATTTATGATGCTGGATGATGAAAAAGTGCATGAAAGTTATGATACAGCAGTATGGGTTGATACTTCTTATTTTGCAAGTGCATTAGAAAATTTATTTAATTTGCATTGGAATAATTTAAAGGAGTGAAAGTAAAATGAGTTCTGATATAAGCAATTTTAAAAAATTAGAAGAATTATGCAAAGAATTTCTTAATGATTCAGATAAAGATTTTGGAAATGAATTTTTTAGATTAATACCTTATCAAAATATTTTTGGTTTTATAACATTTGAAGAAGATTTAATTATAGATAGTTATGAATTTAGCATAAAAGTTACAAAATTTCCTTTCTCTAATCCTAGAATTAAAGTAAAGGTATATAATGTTGAGGATAAAAAAGATTCTAAATCAAAAACTTATATAATACAAAACTTTAAAAATAATAACACTTAGTTAATTAAAATGAGTAGAAAAGTATATAGAATTGATAATAGTACATTTAGCGGTTTAGGAGGAAGAAATAAGGGGTATGGATTTAAATTAGGCAATGGTGATGGTGAATATAATTTAACTTCTGATGGTAAAAGAATCAAGCAAGCATTTAGGGTATATCACTTTTTAGAAAAAACAAAAGAAGGTGTAGATATTTATTATTGTTTAGATAGACATGGAAATAAGCGTCTTTTTTGCAAATTAGTTGGAGATGATCCAACACTTTATCCTTTTTTAGGAAATACTAAATACTCCCAAAACATATTTATTGTTGATAATAATGGTAAAAATGAGCCTAGATTTATAGAAGAAGGTAAAGAATTGAGCTTAGAAGAGATGTTAAAATCCCAATTACAAGGGCATGGTCAAAACATTTACTTGTGGGACCCCGTTTTAGAAAGAATTGGAATGGCTGATAAATCAAATCTAGATGTGTTAATAAACCTAAATGATTTATTAAGAAAGCTTTATTCAGAAATTCAAGCTAAAAAGTAATGTGGTAATTAATAGAAAGTTTTATAAATAAGTGGTAATTAACTTATTGAATGGCTTATATAAGAAAGGTTAAAATTAAAGGCCAAGAATATTGGTATTTATTTCATACAATAAGACAAGATAATAAATTTCTTAAAAAAAGCAAATATCTTGGTAAAGAACTTCCTAAAAATCTAGAACAAATTAAAAAAGAATTCTTACAAGAAATTATTAAATCAAAAGAAACTAGAGAAACAAGAGAAAAAACTCAAACTGAGAAATTAATAGAAAGTTTAACACCAGTTGAAAGAAAAGTCTTGCCAATATTAAAAGAATATAATGAATTAAGTAAAGTAGCTAGTAAATTAAAACTTGAGGAGATTGAAGTTTTGCGTGCATTTTCATGGCTACAAGATAAAAATTTATTAAAAATTAATCAAGAAGAAAAAGAAATAATTAGCTTAGATAAAAATGGTTTAATTTATTTAAAAAAGGGCTTGCCAGAAAAACAATTTCTTAAATTATTGTCCAGTACATTAGAGAGTTTAAGTAAACATTTAAATCAAAATGAAATTAATGTATCTATTGGAATATTAAAAAGAAAAAATGCTATTTCATTCGGTAAGCAAATTAATATTACAAAAGAAGGTAAAAAATTATTACAGCAAGAAAGTAAAGAGGAATTATTTTTAAAAAAATTACCAATAGAAATTTCAAAATTAAATGATGAAGATAAATCAATTTATAATGAACTTAAAACAAGAAAAGAAATAATTAAAACAGAAACTAAAAAAATAATTACAATAGAATTAACTGATTTCAGTAAAGAATTACTTAAACATAAATTAAAAGCAAATTTAATCGAATCATTAACATCTGAAATTATGGTAAAAGGTAGTTGGAAAGGTAAAACATTTAGAAGATTTAACATTCAAAGCGAGATACCAAAATTATATCCTGGAAGAAGGCATTTCGTAAATGAAGCTATTAATTATATTAGGAAAATTTGGTTAGAACTTGGATTTAAAGAAATGACTGGTAATATTGTGCAAACTAGTTTCTGGAATTTTGATGCTTTATTTACTGCACAAGATCATCCTGTTCGCGAGTTACAAGATACATTTTTCTTAGCAGATCCAAAATATGGTAATTTATCAAAAGAATTATTAGAAAAAATTAAACAAGTTCATGAAAATGGTGGTAATACAGGAAGTAAAGGTTGGCAATATAAATTCGATATTGAAGAAGCAAGAAAAAATGTTTTAAGAACTCATACTACTGTTTTAAGTGCAAAAACTATTGCAACTTTAAAAAAATCTGAATTGCCTGCCAAATTCTTTACTGTAGGAAGAAATTATAGAAATGAAACTGTTGATTGGAGTCATTTATTTGAACTTACACAAGTAGAAGGTATTGTTGTAGATGAAAATGTAAATTTCAGGCATTTATTAGGTTATTTAAAAGAATTCTTTAAGAAGATGGGTTATGATAAAATAAGGATCAGACCCGCGTATTTTCCATATACATCAAATTCGTCTGAAATAGAAGTATTTCATCCAATAAAAAAACAATGGATCGAACTCGGTGGGGCGGGTATACTTAGACCTGAAGTTACCATCCCATTAATAGATAAAGAAATTCCTGTGTTAGCGTGGGGTTTAGGTTTAGAAAGGACTATTATTGAATATTATAATATTAATGATTTAAGATTGCTTTATAAAAATGATCTTAAGCAATTACGCGAAATTAAATTATGGTTGAAATAAAATGCCAAAAGTCATATTAGACAGAAAAGAAGTTGAGAAATTAATAGAAAAAAAACTAACAACAGAAGAATTAAAAGACAGCTTAACTTTTCTCGGGACTGATTTAGATAAAATTGACGATAGAGAGATTATAGTTGAAATATTTCCAGATAGACCAGATTTACTTAGCGAAGCAGGTTTAGCAAGAGCTTTAGCATCTTTTATCGGATATAAAACTGGTTTAAGAAAATATAAAGTATTAAAATCGGATTATAAAGTTATTATTCATGATTCAGTAAAAGATGTACGTCCATATACTGCTTGTGCTGTTGTCAAAAATTTAAAATTAAATGATGCAAGAATTAAACAAATAATTCAATTACAAGAAAAATTACATATTACTTATGGAAGAAATCGCAAAAAGGTTGCTATTGGTATTTACCCTTTTGAAAAAATTAAGTTTCCAATTAGATTTTTAGCCAAACAAAATAATGAGATAAAATTCCAACCTTTAGATTTTGATAAAGAACTAACAGCTAATGAAATTCTTGAAAGACATCCAGCTGGAAAAGAATATGGACATTTGTTAAAAGATTTTAAAAAATATCCATTATTTATTGATGCGAATAATAATATTTTAAGTATGCCCCCAATAATTAATTCTGAATTAACCGGCAAAGTAACAGAAAAAACAAAAGATATTTTTATTGAATGTAGTGGATTTGATTTTAGAATTTTGAAAAAATGTCTAAATATAATAGTTTGTGCATTAGCTGATTTAAATGGAGTAATTTATGAAAATGAATTAATTTATGATAATAAAAAAGAAATTACTCCTAATTTAATACCAGAGGAAATGAAATTAGATATTAATTATGCAAATAAAATTCTTGGTTTAAATTTAAATGAAAATGATGTTAAAAAATTATTGGAAAGAATGGGTTATAATTACGAGAATAAAACGGTTTTAATCCCTGCTTATAGAGCAGATATTTTACATGAGATTGATTTAGTTGAAGATATTGGTATAGCATATGGTTTTAATAATTTTAAAGAACAAATTCCAAATATTGCTACAATTGGTGAAGAAAATAATTTTTATTTATTTAAAGAAAAAATTGCTAATTTACTTACAGGATATAATTTAATCGAGGTAAGAAATTATAATTTAACAAATAAAAATAATTTATTTAATAAAATGAATTATAATGGAGAAGCAATTTTATTAGCTAATTCAATAAGTCAAGGTTATGATACTTTGAGAACATGGATTATTCCTAGCTTAATTGAAACTTTAGCAAAAAATAAACATAATGAATATCCACAAAATATATTTGAAATTGGCACAATATTCAAAAAAGGTGATACTGAAACTGGAATAATAGAAAATGAAAGATTAGCAATAGCATTATGCCATAGCAAAGCTAATTTTACAGAAATAAAACAAATTCTTGATTCACTATTACTTACATTAGGATTAAAATATGAGATAAAAGAAATTGAACATAGCAGCTTTATTCCTGGGAGAGTTGGTAGGGTTAGTGTAAATAATAAGAATATTGCTTATATTGGTGAAATTCATCCTAAAGTTTTAGAGAATTGGAGTTTAGAAATACCTGTTGCAACGTTAGAATTAAATTTAACTGAGCTATACAATTTAATAAAATTAACCCAAATAATTTAAATTAGTTTTTTCTTCTTGTTGCATTAATGTATTATAACCTTCTTTAACTAATTTTGCTGCATGTAAAAAGTGTTCTTGTTTTACTTCATTACTTTTATTATGGATAGCGATTCTAGCAGCATTTAAAACAGCATTTCTTATATGACCTCCAGTAAACTCAAATTCTTTTGCTAACTTGTTAAAATCAACATCTTTTGCTAAAGGTAAATCATTACTTAGTAATTTCCAGATTTTTTCTCTCTCCATAATATTCGGCATTTTAAATATTACATGCAAACTAATTCTTCTTTCAAATGCTTTGTCAAAATTGCTTACTAAATTTGTAGCAAATATTACAATGCCCTCAAATTTCTCTAATTCTTTTAATAAAACATTTCTTGTTAAATTTGTTTCTGCATCTGTTGCATTAAATATAGCTGTTCTTGAAGAAGCAATAGCATCAGCTTCATCAAAAAATAATATTGCATTGTCTTTTTTTGCTATTTCAAATACCTTTACAATATTTTTTCCAGTTTCGCCAATATAACTATCAACTAAATTAGAGTAACGTACTATGTAAATCTTTTTTCCAAGTTCATTTGCTAATACTTCTGCTGTTAATGTCTTTCCAGTACCAGAAATACCCGCAAAATTTAATGAAATCGCGTTACTATTTTGTAATTTATTTAATTTCCATTTATGTATCAAGGTGTAACGATTTTTAATTTGTGATAATGCTATATCTAATTGTGCTTTAACATCTTTAGATAATATAACATCCTTAAATGATTTACTTGTTTTAACTTTTTCAATTAATCCATCATAATAACTTGTTATTGGTTGTTCATCAAATACAACTTCATATTGTTTATTATTAGAACCGAGCTCTTGTAATTCATTAATAACTAAGTTAAATTTCTTTCTTACACTTCTCTTTAACAAACTAACCTCTTTCTTCAATAAACTAATTTCTCTTTTGTAATCTTTCTCTTTCATATTAATCATATTATAAATAAAAATTTATAAATCTTTCTAGAAATTTCACCTCTTTTATTCGTTAAATGCATATTATTATTAATGCGAAAAAGTTTATAAATATTACTAAAAGTTGTATAATATGTCTTTAAAATCTAAAACTTTATTATTTTTAATTTTAATACCTTCTTTTTCAAGTAATTTTGCCTTATTTTTTAATCCAGTTGCAAATCCTGTTAAATGAGCATTATTACCAATTACACGATGGCAAGGTACATTTTTATAAGGATTTTTATTTAAAGCTTGTCCTACAGCACGATAAGCTTTCATATTTAGTTTATTAGCTAAAATTTTATATGTAGAAATTTTACCTTTAGGAATTTTTTTACATAAATTGTAAACTTTTTCGTTGAAATTCATTTTAAAGATTAAATTTTGGTAAATCCCTTATTAGTCGTGTAACATCGGATCGAATAGTATTTATACTGCTTCTATCTGATTTTGATAAAACTTTTACATTAACTAAATAATCTATAATATTGTCTCCTAAAAATTTGGAATTGGTTGATTTTTCTGCTTTTTTTAATTCTTCTAATGCATTTCTAACATTTAATTTATCAAAGTATTCGTATGCTTCTTCTAAATAAGTTTTTGTTTGTTCTAATTGCATTTTAGCTTTATTAATAGAAGTTATAATCATTGAATCACGAGCATTCAATAATTTATCATTCAATTTAGAAATTAAAGGATTTAAAATAAAATCAATTAGCCCTTTAACCTCGCCGAGTAAATTTATTTTATTTTCTTTCTTTTGTGTTTCTTCTTTAGTTTCTCTTTTGAATATATCAAATAAGCCCATAATTATAAAATTTTAAGTTACTATTTAAATATTTTCTTTATTTAAAAGCTTAGCTTGTAAGATGTAGATTTTTCCAGATTCAATTGCAAATTCAATTTCTAAAGCATGATTATAATTTTGTTCTATTTTTTTACTATAGTTAGCTAATTTAATGATCTCTTCATCATTTAAAACTTGTAATTCGCGTTTCTCTTCTGGAATATTTACTTTAATATTACTACCATACTCATTCCGAGTTAAGAAATAATCTTGCTTATTTACCCTTTTATCTTTAATTATTAAGGTTTCTTTATCTAAAATATAATTATTTGGTTTTACATTACTAGTTGTAATTAATTCAGAATAACCATGTGCTGCTTGAATAATAATTTCATTTTCATTAGTAATAGGATCTAAAGTAAATAAAAAACCCGATTTATCTGAATTTATCATTCTTTGTATTATAACTGAAATTGCAACTTTATCATGAGGAATATTATTTTTCTCATGAAAGTAAATTGCACGAGTTGTAAATAAAGATGCCCAACATTTTTTTAAAGTATTTAATAAACTAGCATTACCTTTTACATTTAGATAAGTTTCTTGTTCTGAAAGTTCTTTTAAAGGTAATTCTAAAATAATACTAGCCCTTAATGCAATAAATGGCAAATCTCGTCCAACTTTTATTAAACTCAAAGCAGATTTATGTAAATTTATTAATTCAGGATCGACATTTAAATTGTCATATGCTTCAAAGATTTCATCTTTTAAATCATTAGAAATTTCAGAATTAAAAATTATTTCTTGAATTTCTTTAGATTTAAGTTGCAAAGATTTTATATTATTAATGTCGGCAGTAGCAAGTATATTAAAAATTTGTTTGTCTAGCCTATTTTCTTGTAAAAAATCTTTATAAGCTTCTGCAGTAATAATAAAACCTTGTGGTACTGGTAATCCTAATTTGTATAGTTGTGCTAAAGAAAAAGCTTTATTACCAGCTTTATTAACTTGCTCCTCATTAATTTCTGAAAACCATAATATATTTGTCATTTTATCTTTTAAGCTTTATTATATTAATATATTGCTAAATAAAACTAAGATTTAAATTTAACGTTTAATTAATCTTTGATCAGATCTTTTAATAGCGTGTTTATGTTCTAATTTTTCTATAAAATCGCGAATTGCATGGGGATTACTAATTTTATCAAAAACTATTTCATACCCCTCATGACCGGGCGTATTAATATGGATAGCACCATAATTTAATAATCTTTGCCGTAATGATTGTGTAATTTTAATATCTGTAATTTGATGATAATAAACGCTTGTTTTTTTAACTTTGATTACACCATAAGATGAAGTAACTTTATTTTCATCAATTACTATTGAATTTATTAGAAGATTTATTTCTAGCCAGATAAGTAAAATAAAACCCAAAATACCTGTAGATAAATAAATTACTTTAGAAATCTCAAATAATACATTACTAAAAATTCCAAGAAAAGCAAAGACAATTAAAACAATAACTATAATGTATCTAAAAAAATATGCACGTCTAGTCTGTTTAATTTTAATAGGAAGTTTTTCTTCACTTAACATCGTAATAATTTGCAAGCATATTATACTTATAAAAGTTGCTAAAAGTTATATTATGTAATTTTTATTAAAGTTGTTTTATTTTATATAAAGATATCATTAAAATTATTTTTTAACTAATTTATCTTTATCGAGTAGTTACAATTAGAAAGATTTATAAATACTTAATTCTAATAAAAATAAGATTTTAAAATGCAACAACAAGTTCAAACTCAAAGTAATGTAAATTTAGAAGATTTAGCTGATAAATTAATTAGGGATTTTAATTTAAAATTAATAAATATTGATAGGCATAATAATAATGCTAATGAAGTAGGATTTCAAGATGTTGATTTATTTTTAGAGAAACAGCCTAGCTTAGAATCATTAACAATAGCAAGAAATCCTTCAGAGTATGTATTAGATTTTGAGCAATTGACAGTTGATCATCATTATAATGGTGAGGAAAAAACCATTGTAACTTATGCTGCTTCAGATAGAAACTATTTCAAAAAAGCATTTAACATTTCGGAAACAGAAAATGAATTCTTAGCTGCTGTAAAAGATGATTATGATAAAATATTACAACAACCTAAACCAAGAAACCTATATATGGGAATTGTATATCATAAAAGAATTGCTAATGATCAAAAGTCTTTAGAAGAATTGTTTAATTATATAGCTGCTAAATTTAAAGGTGAAAAAGCTTCAGCATAATCCCAACCACTATAATTCTTTCTTTTAATATCATCATGTCTTGCTCTATCGCAAAAATTATCATATTCTTCATGGTCATTAAAAGGTTCGCAAAAATAAATTCCACTAGAGGTCATATACCAAGCAATTCTATGTCTCTCATGCCCACGAGGACTCATAAAAAATTCACCTATAGTTTCAGTTGGATAACTATTTTTTAATTCAACTATTTTTCTTATTAAATCACGAAATCTTTTAATTTCACCGGGATTATTAAAATCACTTTTCTTAAATTTATTTCTAAATTGGTTAGAGCAAAACCAAAGATGATAACTTCGTTGTTCATATTTACTATACTCTTTAATAAATTCGCTTAAAATATTTTTAATATAATTAACATTTTCTGTATTATACATATTAGCAAGAACTTCTTTAAATTTCTTTTTTAATTCTTTATTTTTAAAGATTTCAGGATTCATTCCTTTAAGAACCTGAATTATTTTATTATAATCATTAAAATTAAGTAAATTTTTTATAACTTTAATTGCATCTTCTTCTGTAAAGACCATGTAATTAGTAAATAATTTAAATTAATAAATCTTATCATTATTATGGATAAACTCCTAGAAAAACGCAAATTAATGATTGAAGTAGTAAAAAATTATGGTGTTAAAAACAAAAATGTATTACAAGCTATGTTAAAAGTTCATAGACATTTATTTGTGCCAAAAGAATTTCAAGATCAAGCTTATGAAGATTATCCTTTACATATAGGCCATAATCAAACAATTTCTCAACCATATACAATAGCTTTTATGTTAGAATCCTTAGAATTAAAAAAAGATGATAAAGTTCTAGAAATTGGAACTGGTTCTGGTTATTCCGCAGCATTAATTGCTTATATAACAAAAACTAAAGTTTATACTAGTGAAATTATTTCAAGCTTAGCATTAAAAGCTGAAGAAAATTTAAAAAGAGCCAAGATAAAAAATGTTGAAGTAATTTATGCAGATGGCACCCTTGGTTTAAAGAAATATTCCCCATATGATAAAATATTAGTAAATGCAGCTTGTCCTGATTTTCCTGAGCCATTAACAGAACAGTTAAAAAATAATGGTATTATTGTTGCTCCAATTGGAGGTTTATTTAGTCAAGAAATGGTTAAAGCTAAAAAAATTGGAAAGAGGTTAGAAAGAAAAAATCTAGGAAGCTTTATCTTTGTACCATTAGTTGGGGAATTTGGTTGGAAATAAATTATAATTCTATTTTCTTAATTTCAATTGCATATTTTCCAGGCATTCTTGGCTTAGATAAGGATAAAGCTTTTTTTGCTACATTTAATCCTTCTTGATCTACTTTAGTTGTAAATATTATTGTACCTTGATAAACTTGTGCAGCTAGTCCAATTGGCTTACCAAATGAATGAGCCATACCTGTTTGTAATCTGTCTGCATGAGCTCCACCAAGAATTTTATTCTCCCGTAAAACATGATGAGGATAAGTTAACAATTTTAAATGATAACCTTTATGACCTAACTCATTATATAATCTCCTATTAATTATTTGTCTACTTGATTCTAGAGCATTATGTCTTATTTGATGAGCATTTGTAGCTACTAAACCAACTTCATATTCAAATTTTTTATTTGGATTACCCATTTCAAATCTCACTATCTTATTAGAAGGAAAGGCTTTTATGTAAGATTTAGCTTTAACACGAGAGTGCCTAGTATAAGGACGAGTAATTCTATTATAACAATGACCTTTTCTCAAACCTGCCATATTTTAAGAATTTAGATTTATAGATTTATAAATTTTGCTATGTCTTTGACTTAGTCCGAAAACTTTAGTTTTGTCCGAAGAAAAATAAATATATACGGAAAGTGTCCGAAAATTATTTAAAAAATTTTCCAATAATGGTTCTGTAAAATCTTCGGCATATAGAAATCTTTAAATAGATATTTTATTTCAAGATTTTATGGCAAAAGACAATTTTGACAAGTTCTTAGATGAGAGTAAGAAATTAGTATTGCTTAATAAAGCAATTTATAATAAAGCGGTAACTGACGCGAGAAAAGAAGAGATTATGGAAAGTCTTCGTGGGCAAATTAATTACTTAATTAATAAATATTTTTCTGAAAAATAATTTAATATATTTGATTAGCATTATAAATCAAATCAAGCCATTTATTCTTCCCAAGATTTAAATTAACACCAGCTTGTTCTATTGGTGTTTTATTTATCCCTTGATGTATTCTTATAAAATTATAATGAACAACAAAAAGATTTTGATACCCTTAATGAACATATTTTAGAAACCTCTTATAAAGATAAAGAAAATTCCGCGATAGATTACATTCACTCTGAAAAAGAAAAAGGGTCTGTTTTCTGGCAAACTAAAATGCTTTAATTAAGATTAATATTCTTCTTTAATAAATACCTTTTTATTATTTTAGTAATTAGGTCTTCAAGTGATTGAATTACCTCTAATCCTCTTATTAGGTTTGGTCTTATTGTAAATAAGAGTATTTTTATTCTGGTTAATTTTTCTGAGTCTTCCTCTTTTAAGATTTTTTCATATTTTTTCAAATCTTCTTCCTTTTTAAATCCGAAAAGAAGCCCAGACATAGAGTCAGAAGTTTTTTTTGAAACATCTATATTATAAACTTCCATTAAAATTCTTTTTATATCTCTTTCAAGCTCCGATAAGATATAATTTAATGTTTCCATTACCTCTAAAATACCGAAAAATTCTTTAATTTTTTTCGGAACATTTTGCGAACCAAATTCTTTAACAATTTTCTCTCTTAAATCAGATTCAGAAAAATCCAACATATTTGTTGCACCAAGCCACCCAAAAATTTTATGGGCGTAAAAAGGTTTAGTGAGAATTGATTTTATCTCAGTTTCGCTATATTTAGAATAATCCCTTTCATTTAGATTTAAAGAATTAAGGAATAATTTTACTTCATTCAGTTCCTTAAGTATGTGGTCTAAATCAAGACTTATATTTTTAATAAATATTTCCTCTTTATTAGATTGTTTTTCTGCTTCATCTGGCAATGTTTTTTTCGTTTTAGCATTCAAATGTTTATTTTTATATTCTTCCTTACACTTAATGCTGCAGAATCTTTTTCCATCGAAAGTATGAATAATCTTAAGATTAAAAATTCCAATTTTTCTACTGCAATTAGGACAACCATTCATTTCAATTCAAGAATAGTAGATTAAATCATTATTTAAATTTAATGATTATAATTCTCATAAAAACTTCTCGGACACTTATCGGACAGATTTAGCTTTTCGGACTAAGTCTATGTCTTTAAACTATTTCGACTTTTGTACCAAGACATTGTCCAGGCATACCAGTATTAAAATAAGCTCTTAATGCACCTTTATTGCCATGTATATTTTTTATTACCCCAGTAAGTTCTTTTCCTTTAGGAGATTTCCAAATAACTTTTTTGCCAATAAGTAATTTAGCTTTTTCTTTATTATGTAATCCGGGAACTTGCAAAATAAGTTGATTATTATATTGCCTATTTCCACCAATACGAAAATTAATTATTATAGCTTCCATTTTAACTTATTAATATTTCAATTTCTTTTCCAATTAATTTTTTTAAACTCTCTAAAGTTTTCTCTTTCAAATAAACATCTTTAACATTAATGTTCTTTAAACTTTCATCTAGATCTTTCTGAGAAATTTCTTTAAAATTACTCAAGCTTCCATTACTTGATAAATCTGCTTTTAATATATCTTTTTCTTTTGAAGCTAGATCTTTAATTATATAAGCATTCTTCTCTAATAAATAAATTTCTCCTAATTTATCTTCATATTTAAAGCGGATTTTAACCCTCTCGCTTTCTAATCCTCTTTTTCTTTGTACAAATTCTAAAATACTTCTAATATATTCACGAGCTTCTCTTCTTAATTTCTCATTTTCAGCTTTACTTAATTTTGTATCGCGAGCTTTAATTACCCTTTGTAATAAATTTAAGTATCTTTTTGGTATTTCTCCTTTATCAACGACTTTCTTAATTGTTTGTTCTAATGATACTTCCTCTTTCACATCTAAAACATTAAATAAGTCACGAGTAACAGCAATACAAGCATTATAAACATCTAATATTGATTCAGATTCTTTTCTTTTTTCTAGTTGAATAAATAATTTCTTTATTCTTTCAATATATTCTTTAACTTCCTTGACTAATTCATCTACATCTTTGCCAGAAACTTCTTTTATTTTACCATGTTCAACATCCTTATAATAATTGCGAACTTTTTCAAGAAATTTAACATATTTTTCTTCAAGTAATTTTTCTTTCTTAACAAAGATTTCATCCATTAACTCAATAGTTTCTGTAGGTGTAGGTGGGTTTACTCCATAAAGCATTAATATTGCTTGTGCTGGATTTAATGTTGCATAATAAATATCCTCTACAACTATGCTAATCATTTTTCCTTTTACTCTTTCTAATAATTTTTCACCAATATCCATTTGCATGTCAATAGCTTCGGGACTTGGTTTAATTCTACCCATTTGTAATAATAAACGCCAAGGCATAAATACACCACGATCAAATAATGGAACGCCATCTCTCAAGAAAGTAAAAATTACAGGATGAGCATCTTTAACAGCATCCCAGAAGTCTGTTAAAATATAAGTTTGAATATGAAAATCTTTATTTACACCAGTAAGTTCTTTAGCTTCATAACCTTGAGTAATTATAATTGTTCTTAGTTTTTCTTTTAACTCAAATCTAGACATTCTTTTAACATCTGTATCATCAACAATAACAAAAACATCTATATCATGAGCTTTTTTATCTCCTCTAAATAAACTACCAGCTGCAACATAACTCATAATGTAACGTTCAAATTTCTTTAAAACCATTGATTTATGAACTTCTGCTATTTTAATAGCTGCAAGCATTTCTTTAGGATCATATATTTGTGCACTCATTGCAATTAACTGCAAAATTTCATATTTACCATCAAAACAATTTTCTTTTAATTCAGATAAAAGTAAGGTTTCTGGTTTAAGATTTTTATCAATATCATTAGCAAATTTTTCTATTATCTTGCTAAGTTTTTCTTTTAACTCAAATTTACTCATTTTCTTGCTGTCAGAATCATCTACTAAAACTAAAACATTTATGCTAGTTTTATCATCTTGTTTAGGTGGAAGTAAAGCTATTCCTAAAATATATTCGGAAAATTCCTTTAAAACAAGCTTCTTGAATTTATCTAGCTTTAGCTTTAATTGCTCAAATTTCTTCTTTAAATCTTCTGGAATTTTTGGTTGCTTGTTCATAATTATTTAGCTTAATTTTTGTTTTTTAAAGCTTTTCTTTTCATATTTCTCAAGAACAATCGGACCTTGATAACCACAATTATTACAAATATAATTATTAGTAAAGCCTAGTAAAAATGGCTTAATTTTATCACTTTTGCATCTTGGACAAATATTCATTATAATGTAAAGATTTGATTTTATTTAAATCTTGTTAAATAGCTAAAATTTATAAATATAAAAAAATAAAAATTTTTAAGGGCTTGTGGTCCAGTGGTTTAAGACGTCACGTTTACACCGTGAAGGTCCCCAGTTCGAATCTGGGCAGGCCCACTCATTTCCAAAAAGTTTTTAAATAAGTTCATTATTAAAAATTAAATAAAATTTAATTGAAATGTTGTACGTTCCTAAAGCAATATTCTTTACCAAAGGTAAAGGAGTACATAAAGATTATTTGCAGTCTTTTGAGCTTGCATTAAGAGATGCAAAAATCGAGAAATTTAATTTAGTTACTGTTTCTAGTATTTATCCACCGGGTTGTAAAAGAAGTCCTGTAGAAGATGCAATAGCATATTTAGAACAATATGCAGGTGCACGTTTAGAAGTAGTAATGGCACGTAATCATACAAATGAACCTAATAGATTAATTGCTGCTTCAATTGGGGTTGCAATACCTGCAGACGATAAACAATATGGTTATTTATCTGAACATCATCCTTTTGGAGAAACTGATGAAAAGGCTGGGGAATATGCAGAAGATCTTGCAGCAACAATGTTAGCAACAACTTTAGGAATAGAATTTGATGCTGACACAGCATGGGATGAACGTGAAAAAATTTATAAAATGTCTGGCAAAATAGTTAAGAGTTATAATATTACTCAAAGTGCTGAGGGGGATAAAAACGGTTTTTGGACAAGTGTAATAGCCGCCGGTGTTTTTTTACCAGAGATTCCCCCTAAAAAGAATGGAAAAAATTTACAAGAAATTATAAATCAATCATAAAGCTTAAATAAAGTTATTTTCTCTTTTTATATTATGCGATAGTAGTATAGTGGTTAGTATACGAGCTTGCCAAGAAACTTTTTTCAAAAGTTTCATCAAAAGCAAAAAGCTCGTGACCCGGGTTCGACTCCCGGCTATCGCATTTTACAAAAAGCTTTTAATTAGCAAATTCTTTTTACTTTCTTATGTATAAATTTAAAGAAAAATTCCTAGAGCATTATAGTAAATTAACTGATATTAAAGAGTTCTGTGAATATTGTATTAAGCCATTAAATAAAAGTATAAGAGTAAATACATTAAAAATTACAGTAAAAGAATTAAAAGAAAGATTAAATGATTATGAGTTTAAACAAATTCCTTGGTGTAAAGAAGGATTTTGGATTAAAGGACCTAGAACAGATTTAGGAAATTTAATGGAACATAGTTTAGGATATTTTTATGTTCAAGAAGCTGCATCAATGATTCCGCCATTAGTATTAGAGCCTAAGCCAAATGAGGTAGTATTGGATTTAGCAGCTGCTCCTGGCTCAAAAACTACACAGATTGCTCAATTAATGCAGAATAAAGGAATTATAATAGCAAATGATATTGCTTATGATAGATTAAAACCATTAACAATTAATTTAGAAAGATGTGGAATTAGTAATACAATTGTAACATTACGCTCTAATTATAGTTTTAAGGAAATGAGATTTGATAAAATTTTATTAGATGCACCTTGCTCTGGTTCTGGTGCAATCCGTAAGTCATTAAAGACATTAAAAATTTGGAATCCATATATGGTTAATAAATTAGCTAATCAACAAAAAAGATTATTGTTAAATGCTTTTGACTCATTACAAGAAGATGGTATATTAGTTTACTCAACTTGTTCTATTGATCCAGAAGAAAATGAAGATGTAATTAATTTCTTATTAAATAACAGGCAAGTAAAATTAGAAAAAATTGATCTAGATATTAAAAGAAGTCCTATCATATTAGATTATGGAAAAGAGCATTATAATAATGAGATTGAAAAATGCTTGAGAATATGGCCACAAGATAATAATACAGAAGGATTTTTTGTGGCTAAAATAAAAAGAGCTTAGTGGGGTTGGCAGGATTTGAACCTGCGACCTCGTGGTTTTTAGCTTTTGTCCCTAACCACGTATCATACCAAGCTAGACCACAACCCCATAAAGAAAATTATTTATACTACATTTATATAATTAACCTTAGATGGAAGATTATATTATTATTGGTATAGATCCTGGAACAACTAAAGGTTATGCGGTTTTAGACTTTAATGGTGATATTCTAGCAGCAAACTCAAGTAAAAAACTTAATATAGAAACAATAATTAAAGAGGTATTTAAATTTGGCAAACCAGTATTAATTGGAACAGATGTAAATAAAGTTCCTAGTTTTGTTGAAAAAGTTGCAGCAAGATTAGGAGCACGAGTAAGTAAACCAGAATTTAATATACCAAAACAACATAAAAGAATCATTATTAAGAGATTTTTAAAAGATAAAAAATTTCAAACGAGTAATAAACATGAAAGTGATGCTTTAATTGCAGCAATATTAGCTTATAAAAGTATTAAGCCTTTATTAAAAAAAATAGAAGATAAACTAACTAACACTAGTAAATCTTATTTAATAGAGGATATTAAAAAAATAGTTGTTAAAGAAAATATTAATATTAAAGACGCTGTTAAATTACTCGAGTAATATGTTGTTGTTTATTTAGTCTAATAACATAATCAACAAAACTTTCTATTTTTGGTTCATGACTTACTAGAATTAATTGTTTTAAATTTAATTCTCCTAAAACATTCCTTACACGATCAAGTTGTTCATCTGAAAATCCATCTGTTGGCTCATCTAAGATTAATAAATCTCGTGTTTTAATATTTGTCATTAAATTATTTATAACTTGATTTAAAGCTAATCTATAAGCTAAAGCAGTAGCTGTTTTTTCTCCACCAGAAAGATAAATAAAATCTAAATCATGACCATTTTGTTCAATTATGGGAGTAAATTCCTCATCTAAATTAACTTGGATATTTTCAATTTCCATAAGCATGTTAAACCATTTTTGGAATAAAGAATTAAAATCATTATAAACACGTAGCATAATTTGCTTCTCAATTACATTAACAATATTTTCAAAATATTCCTCTAACCAATTTTGTATATTTGCTAAATTATTAATATTATTTTTAACTGCTAATTTATAGGAGATTTCTTGATTTAAATTATCAATAATTTTATTAAGCTCATTTAAATTTGCTAGATAAGTTGCTCTTTCTAACTCTAAATTACGTTCTTTCTTCTGCAAATCTTCTAATTCTTTTTTTAATCTCTCAAATTTTGTTTCATCATATTCTTTTATTCTAAAATTTAATCCATTAATTTTTTCTTTTAATGAATTTATATCTTCACTTAATCTAGTTTGTTCTTTAAGTAATAGGTTTTTTCTTTGTTTTTTCTCTTTTAAATTATCTATTTTTAATTTAATTAAATCATAATTTGCTTTTTCTTCTCTTAATTTTTCTAAATTATTTTTAAAATCATTTAAAGAATCTTGTAAGCTAAATTTTTTATTTTTATAATTCATTATTTCTTTATCGTAATTTTGGATTTTATAATTCTCAGTATCTTTAATTTGGGTTTTATGCTCATGAGTTACATTTTGTTTACATAAAGGACATTCTTTAAGCTCAAGAATTTTAGATTTTAGCTCAGTAGACTGTAATTTTTTTGTTTCAAATTCATTTAATTTTTTATTAACTTGCTCTAATTCATTTTCATAACTTTTAATTTTATCATTAAAATCTTTAATTTTATTATTAACTTCCTCAATATCTAGCAATTCTAATTTTGTATCTTTTTCTAATTTATTTATTGTTAAGATTAAATTTTCAATTTCCTTGGAATTGTTTTCATAATTTTCTAAAATGTTATCGAGTTTAACTTTATTTATTTCAATTTCTTTTTTTAACTCCTTTAATTTATTAACTTCATTTTCACTAAGTTTAATTTCTTCTCTTTTTTTATCAACGTCCTTATTAATATCATTTATTTTTGGAATTATTTCTTTTATATTATCATCAAGATTAGAATGCTCTTTAATTTTATTTTGTAATTCTCTTTTCTTGTCTTCTAAATCATAAATCTTGCCTTCTAATTCTTTTCTTTTTTGTTTTAAATATTGTGTATAAATTTTAGAATTTTCTTTAATACGTTTATACTTATCAATATCAAATACTTTTCTTAATGTATCTAATCTAATATCTTTATCCCCTAGTAAAATTGATTTCATCTCTTCTTGAGGTGTATAAACAGTATAACGATAAATTAAAGATTTAGATTTAGTGAGTAATTCTTTAGGATAATTTAATAAATCCAGAATATCTTGTTTAAGTTCAATAGCACTTCTCTCTTTTTTTTCATTATTAATAATTATAAAGCCGGTATCTTGCGTAACTGAATCATGATTTCTTTTTAAACTTCTTTTAATTACAACATCTTTATTCTCTATATTAAAATTAAGCTCTACTTCACCTTCATTTGTCCCATTCCTAAGTAAGCTTGCTCCTGATAAATTACCTCTTCTTAATCCAAATAATGCAAAATCTATAGCTAATAATATAGAAGATTTCCCAGAGCCAATATCCCCTGCTAATAAAATACTTCCTTCTGGAAAATTTATTTCCTCTTCTAAATAACTTCTAATATTTTTTAATTTAATTTTTTTAATTATCATCTTTCTTCCAAATAAAATGTGAAATATAAGCTGGTTTCCAGCCTTCACTATAATAATGACCCCTGTAAATTATTTTATCATAATAAATATATTCGGGTAGTGCTGCTGCAAATGCAAATTCGCTATTATAAGTTTTTTTACGCAACCAAAACTCAACTTCCAGCTCATTTAAACCCTTTTTCAAGCAAGTTTCTAATAAACAGTTTCCATTCTGTAAACGATCTTTACGAGAATTATTATTTATATAAAAAAAATATGCATTAGGAACTAACGATTCCATTTCATTAATCAATATATTTCTAATTAATTTATCTATGGTTTTAAAATTTCTTACCCTCAAATTCTTATATTCCTTATACTTCCTTAATAATTTACCTTTATAGTAAAATGACATTTTCTAAAGCTCGAATATTTTATCAATATCTTTAATTAATCTGGATTCAAAGTCTATATTACGCTCGCCCTCATCTTTTTCTAAATTAAAGGCTTGCATTAAATTAACAATAATTTTATCTTCGTCTTTAATTTTATTGCTTAAATGCTCTTTTATTATAGCTAGTTCAACATCTTCTATTTCACCAGCTTTTACTTCAAATTCTTTAAATTCTAAACTTTTTAATTTGCTAGTATTTTTTAAAATAATATAAGCATTTAATTGCTCAAGTATCTTAAAATTAATATCACTTGGTTTTCCACTTGCTAAAGTTCCTTCTATCCGTATAAGCAAGATTTTATCTTTTACATCTTTTATTTTTCTTAATTCATTTTCTACTTGCTCAGATGTTTTATCTTGAGCATTAATTAAATAATAAACAACATCTTTAAGTTTAATTTCTTTTCTTGTAATATTAAGTTTCTCGTCAACAATGAAAAATCCACCATTTTTTAATTCCTCTAATTCTTTAAAACTATTTGGAAATAATGGACCAGGATAAGCTATTAATCCATAACCTTGTTTAAATTCATTATAAACAGCATGAGTATGGCCACCTGCATAATAATTAAAGTTTTTAGGTAAGTCAGTATAACTTTGAGCAGAAATATTTTCAAGTTCTTTTGGCTTAAATTCTTCAAGCAAAGCATGAAACATAAATATTTTAAACCCAGGTTCACTTGCTAAATTTTCTTTATCTATTTCTTTGTATAAGTTACGATCTAAACCAGCCCTTAACCCGTATATACCAGTTATTTTTGTATTAGTTTTATCTATTGTAAACCCTAATTTACCATTATCAAATTTCATTGCATTTTCTAATAAGCCAGATTTTTCTAAAACATCTAGCATTGTTTTTCCACTTGGACTAAAATCATGACTTCCAGGAATTACATAACATGTTATATCATGCTCGCGTAACTTATCTAAAGCTTGAGCAGTTCTTTTTAATATATCTATACTTGGTAGACTAGTATTAAATAAGTCTCCAGAAATTAAAACAAATGCAACATTTTCTTTAATACATTCATTAATTGCAGTTTCAAAAGCTTTTATGCTAAGCTCTTTTAATCTCTCCTCTCTCCAACCACCTACATGACAATCAGACATATGAGCAAATTTCATAACTATAATATATTAAGAAAATTTATTAAACTTATGTAGTATAAAAATAAAGAAAACATTTTTATATTATTAAATTCCTTAATATAATATGAGAAAAGAGGTGATTTTTCTAATATTTTTATTTATTATTCCTTTAGTCAATGCTCAGCAAGAAATAACAATTTTTGGTACTAGTTATTCAATAATTTTAGTAGCTCCTTTATTCTTTATGGCTTTAGTTGCATTGTTCTTTTTTGGTTTAATAATCAAAGATAATTTACCAAAAATAATGCATTTTAAATTAAAAACTTCAGGAATAATGCTCAAACATAAAAAACATGAAGTTAAAATAGAACCAGAAAAAGAGATTAATTTTCATTCTAAGCTACATTCTTTAAAAATTAAACTATATAAATTGGGGGAAGAACCTAGTTTTGATGAATTTAATGCATTATTTAAAGAATTTATCAAAACAAGATTTAATATTAAACAAGAATTTACTTTCCCTGAAATAGCTAATTTAATAAAAGATGTTAAAATAATTAGTTTGGCTGATAAGATTAGTAAATTAAAGTACGGTGGTGTGAAAATAGATTATAATGATATAAATGAGTTATTAAATAGTTTTACAGATATCTTAGCACATTATAGAATCAAACATGAACTGATTAAATTAAGTACTTTTGAGAAATTAAGATTAAATATTGCTAAATTATTCAAAAAAGAAATTGAGGTAAAACCAGTAAAGATTAAAGCTAAATTAGAATTACCAAAAGCCCCTACTAAAGTATTGTTTAAGCCAGTATTAGAAGAGAAAAAACCATTATCATTCTTGTTAAGAAAAATAAATTACAAATTGTTTGCTAGCATTAGGAAAAGGCATATTTTGAATCTAATAAAACATGGTAGAAATATTTTAATTAAAAATCCTAATCTAGCTAAAAGATTATATGCAAGAGCATTATTAAACTATTATAAATTACCATTAAAATTTGAAAAAGATATTGCTAATGAATTAATTGGTTTTAATGATGAATTATTAAAATATAGAGTTCATGAAAAGGCTTTCTTAGATGTTTCAAGTAGCTTACTTAGATTAAAGCATCAAGGCAAACATGTTTCTGAGAAAGGTATTGGTTTAGTTAATATTATGAAAAATTTTATTAAAAAAGAAGAATTATTAAGTGCTGTAAAATTAAAGGAATTCTCTAAGAAATTAGGTCATGCTGAACGAGCATTAAAATATTATGCCCCAAAGAAAGTTGAAGTTAAACCAGAAATAAAGCACATAGAATTTGAAAAACCAGAAGTTAAATTTGAACATTTTGATAAAGAGAGGTTTAAATTTTTATTAAGACATCCTGGATTACATAAAGAAAAGCATGAAATCATTAAACCAGTTAAAAGACTTACTAAAAATCTAAGATTATTACAAAAAGAGAAAAGTCATATTTACAATAAACTTGTTAATTTAGAGAATATTCATTCGCATCATAAATTAGAACATAAATTCCATAAATTAAAAGCAGAATAATTAAGGTATTGTTCTATATTTTGTATTAAACATTACCCACTCACCTATTAATAAAATTAAAGCTATCAACATAAATGGTAAAGTTAAATTTCTACCTATCCTTGATTCAGTTACAGATGCTATTTTCTGATAAGCTTGTTTTAATGATTCTTTATCTGCAGCTTTAAAATAAGCTCCTTCTGTACTTAATGAAATTATCTTTAATGTTTCTTCGTCTAGCTTAAGTACAATATCTGTTTCTGGTAATACTCCCCCTTCTTCTGTACCAATACCAATTGTATAAATACTTGTTAGTTTTAAATTAGCATATTCAATTGCATCTTCTATATTACTTCCAGTATTACTTTGACCATCTGTAAGTAAGATAACTGCTCTTGAACGATTACTTTGTAATAATAAATTTGTACTTGTTATAATAGCATCACCTAATGCTGTACCTCCAGTTGTAGCTGTTTTAATATCATTTAAAACTTGTTTTGCTAATAAAAAATCCTCTGTTAAAGCTTGGTTAACATTAACTGTACTTGAGAAACTAGTTACAGCTATTTTATTTGTATGCGAGATAGTATCAATAAAAAGTTTAGCAGCTTCTTTTGCAGATTCTAATCTATTTGGAGCAAAATCATCAGCTAGCATACTATTACTTGCATCTATAGCTAATACAAAATCAAAATTACTTGCTTGTCCTGTGTACCAATATGTTGTTCCAGCGAGAGCAAAAGCTAATAAAATTAATATTAATACTCTAACAAAAAGTAAAGATAAATTTTTTGATAAAACTTCGCCCCCAGTAATTCTTTCGATAGCTTCAAAATTAGCAAACCTCATTGCTCTTCTTTTTGTGCTTTTTAATGCAAGAAAATGTATAATTATTATTATAGGTATAACAAATAAAAGCCATAAATACTCTGGACTTGCAAATGTTACTTCTGCCATATTACTTCCATCTTAAAGCTCTTTCTCTAAATAATGTTAATACTGGTTGAACAAATGATTTATCTGTAGAAATATCAATAAAATCAGCCACATTTTTATGAAAAATATGCTCAATTTCAAGTTCTTGTTCTCTAATCATTTTTTCATAAGCTGGTTTAATAATAGCTGGATCAACCAATAAAGTTTTATTAGAATGAGGATCTGCTATAACAATTTCTCCAGCATCTTCTGGCAATGTTCTATCTCTTGGATCTCTAGTCATTATTCCAATAACATCAAACTTCTTAGTAAGCAATTTTAAGCTATATTCCCAATCTTTATCAAGATAAATAAAATCTGAGACAATAATTAAAACAGTTGATTCCTTTAAATAATGTAAAGCAAATTCTGTAGCAACTTTAAACATAAATCTACCGCCATAATTATCGGGGTTAACCAGTAATCTTGTAATATTATAAATTTGTTGTCTGCCTTTTTCAGGATAAATTTTTGTAATTACTTTATTACTTATTAAAGCAATACCAACATTATCCCCTACTTCTAAAATAGCATTAGCCATTGCACTTACTAATTCAATAGCATATTCAATTTTTAATTTTTCAATAGAACCAAATAACATACTTGCGCTTGAGTCAAGAATAAAAAAAACATTAATATCGCGCTCTTCAACATATTCTTTAATTAAAATTTCTCCTGTTCTAATACTTGCTTTCCAATCTATTAACGAAGCATCATCATCTTGTGAATATGGACGATAGCCTGCAAACTCTAAGCCCTTACCTTTGAATACACTTCTATAAGCACCAAGTGCTCGAGTAGTAACTAATGTTTTTGATAAGGCCTGTAATTTTCTTAATGCAGGTGTAATTTCTAATTTGAATAATAATTTTTTTGCCATTTTAAGGCATTGCTACTTTTTCTAGAACTTCTTTTATTATATCATCTGTATTAATATTTTCAGCCTGTCCTTCATAATTTAATAATATTCTATGGCGCATAACATCATGTGCTACTTTTTTAACATAAGTTGGCAATACATAATTATTTCCTTGAATTAATGCTTCTGCTTTTGCTCCAATAAATAATCCAATTGAAGCACGGGGACTACAACCCCAATCAATATAATGTCCTAGCTTAATTTTATATTTTTCAGGATTTCTTGTAGCATCAACTAATTTAACAATATAATGTTCTATGTCCTTACTAATAAATATTTTTTTAACAAAATCCTGCATATTAACTATTTCATTAGGATTAGTTATTTTATTTAAAGAATATTCTTCAAATCTTCTTAATGTAATATTTGTTGTAAGAATTTTATCTTCTTCTTCTATCTTAGGGTAAGTTATTTTTACTTTAAATAAAAATCTATCAATCTGAGCTTCTGGTAATTGGTATACACCAGAACTTTCAATTGGATTTTGAGTTGCCATTACAAAAAATGGGTCTGGTAATCTAAAAGTCTGTGTGCCAATAGTAACTTGGCGTTCTTGCATCGCCTCTAATAAAGCAGATTGAGTCTTAGGAGGACTTCTATTAATTTCATCTGCAATTATATAATTAGAAAAAACAGGCCCTTTTACTATTGTAAATTGATCTTTTTCTTTTATGTAAGTTGTTAATCCTAATATATCTGTTGGAAGTAAGTCAGCTGTAAATTGGATTCTTGAATATTGACAACCAGTTACTCTTGCTAATGTTCTCACAATTAAGGTTTTGGCTATACCAGGGATACCTTCTACTAAAACATGACCATTACTTAAAATTGCCCTTAGCAAGCCATTTATAATATCTTGTTGTCCTACAATTATTTTAGAACATTCATGCTTTATTTGAGTAAGTCTATGTTGAAACTTCTTTACTTGCTCTGTACTTGGTTTCATTATTAATTAAGTTCTAAGTATATTATATATAGTTTATGTATCACTTTAAAATGATAATTAACTAAGCTTTAATTTTATCAATATTTGCTGCTAGAATAAAATCATTTATACTTAATCCATTTACTGAATGAGTCCAGATTTCAATATTACATTTACCATAAGTAAAATATATATTTGGATGATGTCCTTTTCTTTCTGCTACCTTACCAATTTTATTAACAAACTTTAAAGTTTCTTTAAAGTTATTAAATTTAAATTCTTTATACAAATGTTTATTTTTTAATTTCCAATTTTTAACTTGTTTAAGATATTTTTTTATTAAAGAATAAGACATTGGTGGCATTCCGCCTTCACATGTTATACACTTCTTTTTACTTAGATCCATAAAATTATTATAATAAAGGGGTATTTAAAATTAATCTCAATCTTTATAAGCTACATAAAATTAATAATCCAATGGATATTAAACAAAAATTACTTGCATTAGCTATAGCGATTGTACTAGTTATGTTTATTGCTGTAGGTATAGATACTTTTTATAAAGCTCCATTAAATCCTTGTGATAAAATTTATGAGGCTAGACCAAAAGTTTTTATCTCAAATTGTGAATTATTACAAGAGCCAAATAAAACTGAATGTTTTAGAGAACAACAATTATTTTATGATAATCAAAGTTTAGAAGCACAAAAATGCTATAATGAATTCCGACCAGTAGAGAATTTATATAAAAGAAATGTGTTTATTATATTAGCTATTATCGGGGTATTAACAATAGTTTTAGGATTATTTTTAAAACAAGTTCCAGCTGTTTATCTTGGATTAATGTTAGGTGGATTGATAAATATTATAGAAGGTGTAGTACGTTATTGGGCAAATATGAATGAATATTTAAGATTTGTAATTCTAGGAATATTATTAGCAATATTAATATGGATAAGTTATAAGAAGTTAAGATAGTGAATTTTTGGGGGGAAGTTTATGGGATTATTAACCATTAACTTTTTATAGTTATCTAACATTGTTTATTTTATGGGTTTATTAAAATCAATTAAGAGGCATGCAGGCAAAATTGCAGTAGTTGGTGGACTTGCAGCAATGCTCGGTACTTTTGTATTAACTTCAAAAAATGATGAGTATTATAATACACCTAGATCTGAATTGGGATTTGAATATTTAAATAATAACAAAATTCCAGATGCTGTAAAAATAGAGTATATTCCTAATTCTAGTTCTGAAAATAGATTAATAAATATTTACTTATCATTAGATGGGAAAGACTCAACAAAACTTGGAGAAATTAAAGGCTACAAACTTGCTTATGTTAGTGTTAGAGATGAAAGTAAGGATGGTAAAAATGATATTGTAATCGGGGTTTATGAGAATAAAGCATTCGCGTCTTTTATTATTCCACCGCATTATAGATTTATATTTAAGGGAAATGGGGATGGTACTTTTAAATCTCCAGAAAGAGTGCGCATGCCATTAAACATATAACTAAACTACCAAATTAATTCTTATTGAACCGTAAAATATTTTATACACCCACAAAAATTTAACCAAAATAAGTTAGTTCTTTTTTCTCTTTTTGTTCTTGAGCTTTAGTTTGTTGTTCCATTAATGATTTAAGTTTAGCTTCAAATTGCTCTGCCTTAGCTAATAATGGTTTGTAGTCAACTTTTAAATTTAGATATTTATCTAATACCTCAATTAATTTAGCAGCAGCTCTTGAATCAGGTAAATTAGAATGAGTTTCAGCAAATAATCCTACTACTGGCACAGCAGATTTTAATAACAAAGCTCCTGTAACCCCCATTATTATGCCTTCTTTAAGTGGCTCGAGTTTAATTTTTTTAATCTTAGTTTCGATATTAGAATTATTAGTAAAGTAAAAAGCTCTTTCTTGTTCAGAAGGAGAAGCTACACCTTCTAAAGTTATTATCTGTTTAGCTTTAAGTTCTTTTGCTAAATTTGTTAACATTGCAGAGATTTCCCATTCTAATCCAGCAACATTTGTTATTGCATGAAATATAATAATATTATTCTTTTTATCATAAAATATTCCAAGTGGTTCAACTAATTCAGAATTATGCACAGCTACCATTGGTACTAGTTTATCACTTTCTAATCTGCCAATTAATTTAGCATTTAAATGTTCTATTAAAAATTCTGTTGTTATCGTGCTTACAAATCCGAATCCAGGAAAACCTTCTATTATTATTGGATTTCTGGGCTTCTCTTCTAGAATTAATTCCATAAAGTTAGTAATCTTAAATAGTTTATAAGTTTTATGTTTTGTTAATAGTAATATTTTAAAATTTATTTTAATTGGTTTTAATCTCAATAACATCTAAATTCCTTAATATATGATCTTTTCCAATGACTTGTTTATTTTTTATGTTTATAGCTTTAACAAAATTCTTTCCAATATCTGTATGAACTTGGTAAGCTAAGTCAATTGCTTTACTATTTGGGGACATTAAAAAACAATCTGGCAATATATTACCAGAACTATCTGTTAAATGAGCATTCTCAACCGGAAATACTGCTATATATTTAAGTAAATTGAAAACAGCGTAATTCAAAACATCTTGTACACCTGTAGTACCATATTTTTCTAAAACATCTTCTTTGATAAAATGTAATGCTCTTAATTGATTTAATGTTAGTTTATCTTCGTCTATTATAGCAAAGTTATCTTCTCCTGGAACATAATTAATAAGTTTATGTTTTGCAGCTTCTCTTAATGCAACCTCGCTTTCAGCAGAACAAGGAATTATTATATAATCTGGAAATTCTTGTCTTAACTTATCTAAGTACATCTTGCTTCCTTGAACATCTATTTTATTAGCTGCAATTATCATTGGTTTAGTTATTTTTCTTAATTCTCTTGCAAGATTCATTAAATCTTCTTCACTCCAATCTTTTGGGTCATGTAATAATTTTAATTTTTTAATTACTTGTTCAATAATTTCCTCTGTAATTTTTAATCCAGATAATTGCTTAGCGAGAGCTTTTTTAATGTTTAAATTTTCTTGTTTAATTTGTTTAGTAAATTTATCCCAGCCTTTCTTTAATATACCAAGATACCAAAAATCTAATTCATTTTCGAGAAATTTAACATCTTCTAAAGGATTATGACTTAAAGCTGGCACAGGATTACCACGTTCATCTGTGCTTCCAGAAATATCTATAATATGAATTAAAACATCTGCTTCTCTAATATCATTTAAAAACTCTAATCCAAGACCTTCTCCTAAATGAGACCCTTCAATTAAACCTGGAACATCCATTAGTTTTACTGGAATAAATCTATTATTATTAACACAATAACCATATTTTGGATTACATTTAATATTAAATTCTTTATCCACACATTGAATTTTAACAAAAGCCACTCCTTCTTGAGATTTAATTGTTGTAAATGGATGTGGGGCTATTTCTACTTCTGCTAAAGTTGCTGCTTTGAAAAATGTTGATTTACCTGCGCTTGGTTTTGCTACTACTGCGATTAACATAATATTAAATCAAGAAGTAAGTTTAAATGTTTTACTAATGCTTTTCTTTTTTATTACCATTATTATTAAAGTTATTAAAATAACTCCTAAAATAGTTAAAAACGTATTTAAGGTATTAATCTTCATTCCTATTAAATTTAAGTAAAATACAATTAAAGGAACTATTGCTATTAGATAATGCAAAGTAGAAACTTTTATAATATTTATAATAATCATATTTCTAATGTTTAAAAAAGATAAAACATTAATTTTTATTATTATACTCACAATAATCGGATCTTATTTCTATTTAAGAAAACCAAGAGTTTAACTACATCTTAAGAGGAGCTTCTATTCCAAGTAAATTCAAAGCTGTTTTAATAACATAAGTAAAAGCTAAAACTAAAGCTAATCTTGCATTTCTTAAATCTTTATTTTCTTTAAGAACAGGACAATTATGATAAAATTCGTTAAATTTTTGTGCTAAATCATAAGCATAATTTGCAATATAATTTGGCTTTAGATCACGAGCAGTTTTATTAACAACATTAGGAAAATCGGCTAACATTTTAATTAAAGTAATTTCTTCTTTTTTATTTATCAAAGTAGGATTAATTTTTTTAGTTAATTTAGCTTTTCTTAATATTGAATTAGCTCTCGCATAACTATATTGTATGTAAGGAGCGGAGTCACCTTCAAAACTTAAAGCTTGCTCTGGATTAAATATAACATTTTTTTCAGGAGAAATTTTTATGATGCTATATTTTAAAGCACCATAACCAATTACCTTAGCTAATTTATTATCTTTATTTTTTCTCTTTTCGAGTTCATCTTGAGCTTTTTTTGTAATTTCTTCCATAAAATTAGAAAGTAAAACAACATTACCTGCTCTTGTACTCATTTTACCCTCATTCAATAAAACAAAACTATAATGAACAATTTCAGGAGCTTTATGACTAAGTAAGTTTAATGCAGCTCTAAATTGTGCATAATAAAGTTTTTGGTCCTCTCCTAAAACAATAATATTACGATCTTTTGCATGTTTAATTTTATAAATTGTATAAGCTAAATCCCTTAATCCATACAATGAAGTTCCATCTGACCTAGTTAAAACAAAAAAACTAGAATCTTGTGGTAAATTAAATCCTCGCAAATCTAAAACTTGTCTATTTTGTTCATCTGTAAATAGTTTATTAGTTTTTGCTAATTCTTTTAATATTTTATTACAGTCTTTATTAAATAAATAATCTGATTCATAATCAAAATAATTATAATTAATACCAATTTCTTTTAAAATAGATGATTGACCTTTTACACATATGCCAACAATATCATTAAATTGTTTTCTTACTTTTCTATTACCATGCTCTAATTTATTAAGTAACTCAAAAACTTTTTTCTCAAGTTCAGGATTTTTTTCTATGTCTTTATTAATTTGTATATAAAGCTTTATTAAATCTTTAAATTTTCTTTTTTTATTTTTTGCAGCTAATACCAGCATAGCTATCTGCTTTCCAATGTCATTAACATAATAATGAACTTCTACTTTATAACCTAAGAATTTTAACAACCTTACTAAAGAATCTCCTATTAAAGCATTTCTTACACGTCCTAAATGAGGCTCTGCATTTGGATTTATACTTGTATGTTCAATTAAAGCTTTTTTATTTTTGCCAATTAAACTAGTACCAAAATTATATTTTCTTTTCAAAATTTCTTTTAATAAAATTTCATTAAGTTTAGCTTGATTTATAAAGAAATTAATGTAAGCTCCTTTACATTCTACTTTACTAATATAAGAATCAGGATGAAAATATCTTACTAGGTTATTAGCAATATCTTTTGGAGATTTCTTTTCTTTACTTGCTATTAAAAAACATGGAAAAGAATAATCACCAAAACTCGGGTTAGGTGGTGTTTCTAATACTGTATAAATTTCATTTTCTGGTAAGTTAGTTATTTTTCTTATTAATGTAGTAATATGCTGTTTAAAAACATCCATAATTATAAGAATTAAAAGCATTATATAAATTTATTTATGTTAAGAAAATTTCATAAAGTACCCAAAGTAATAAAATAAACCAGATTAATGTATATAACCATACCCATGCGCTGAGTTTCTTGTTATAAGCCTTTTGAAGCACTGAAATTAATTCTTTTGAATTTGCTAAAAAACCAAGTCCAATTAGCATACTGGATAATGCCACTACTGCAAAAATCTGCACAATACTTAATTCTTGTAACAAATAATAAAATATTATAAATGCGAGTACTATAAATATAACTGTGGTTAAAGCACCACCACTATATACTGGCTTTACAACATTATTATACCATGCTTTTTTATTTATTACAATAACAATTATCTTAAGAAGAGCAAGTAAAACAAATATTAATGCAATAATCTCAATAGGTGTTAAAGCCATATATTAATTATAATATGCTGATATATAAATTTATTGAAAAGATTTTTATATTAACATAAATTTAAAATTATATGGCCCTTTATGACTTTCTTGTATTAATAATTTCTTTAGCAGTTTTAGTTATTGGAGCTGAGTTGCTTGTAAAAGGAGCTTCTAAATTAGCTAAACATTTTGGGATTTCAGATTTTGTTATTGGATTAACTTTAATAGCTATAGGAACTTCTTTACCAGAATTAGCAACTTCAATATCTGCTTCTATTGCAAAAGATTCCGGTTTAATAATTGGTAATATAGTTGGAAGCAATATAGCTAATATCGGCTTAATACTTGGGGTAGCAGTTTTACTTTATACAATAAAGGCAAAAGATAAAGCTTTTATTCGAGATAGTTGGTTTTTATTTTGGGTAAGTATTTTATTTATAATATTTATATTTAACAAAGTAATATCATTTACAGAAGGTTTAATTTTCTTATTAATATTTTTCTTTTATTTATTACATTTGTTTAAATCAAAAGAAGAAAAAATTATACCTTATCAAAAATTAGCTAAACATATACATCTACGAGGTGATTTTATTAAAAATATTAGCTTTACTTTATTTGGCATAATTGGATTGTATTTTGGAGCTAAATTCTTAATTCCAGCTGCCGAGAATCTTGCTCGTGCTGTTGGTGTGGGTACTGAGATAGTTGGTCTAACTTTAATAGCTGTAGGAACATCATTACCCGAGTTATTCGTTACAATATCAGCTGCAAGAAGACATTTAGAGGGAATTTTTATTGGTAATTTAATTGGAAGTAATATAGCTAATATACTATTAATTTTAGGAATTTCAAGTTTAATTAATCCGATTCAAATTAGCAATTCAATATTATATTTATTTGTTCCAATTATGATGATACTTACAATATTATTATTAAAATTTATAAAAAATAATTTTGCATATAGAATATTACAAGGGTTTGCTTTATTATTCTTCTATGCAATATTTATTTTGATATTATTTTTAATAAGATTTTAATTTTTAATCATGTTGTTTAGTTACTTTTCTTATTAATGGATTAGCAATTAATCCTATTAATAGAACTCCTAAAGTTGCTATAATAATTAAAATCCAATCTTGTAAATTTAATGGAACTGTTTTAAATATGCTGCCTCCGAAATAAACTACAATTATTTGCAATATTAATGAGGTTAAAATAGCTAATATTAACCATTTATTTGAAAATATTTTTAATTTATATTGTGAACGTACCATTTGTACACGAACCATTTCTAGCATAACAACTAAAGTAAATACAATAGTTTGAGCTTTCGATATATTTGGTAAGTTTAATTTAAATAATATTAATCCTGCTACTGAAATTAATATCCCCATAACTAAAACATTTAACATCATATTTTTTGAAATTATTCTTTCTTTTGGATTTCTAGGAGATTTTTTCATCACATCTGGATTCATTGGGTCTATGCCAAGAGCTAAAGCAGGTAAACCATCTGTAACCAAGTTAATCCATAAAATTTGTAAAGCAGTTAATGGTAAAACTAAATTATTATCAACCTTAAACATTAATAACATAGCTAAAAATATTAACAAAACTTCACCAAAATTGCTTGAAAGTAAGTAATTAACAAATTTTTTAATATTATCATAAATTGCACGACCTTCTTCAACTGCCAAAACAATAGAATTAAAATGATCATCTAATAATATCATATCAGAAGCTTCTTTAGCAACATCTGTTCCAGAATTAACTGCTATCCCAATATCAGCTTTCTTTAATGCAGGAGCATCATTTACACCATCTCCAGTCATTGCCACTATATTATTATGTTTTTTTAACGCATCTAATATCCTAACTTTATGTTCAGGATTAACTCTAGCATAAATATCAGTATGTAGAGCAACTTGTGCTAATTTCTCATCTGTCATTTCCTCTAATTCTTTACCTGTAAGAGTTCTATCTCTTAATCCAATTTGTCTTGCTATTGCTTGTGCTGTTAACTTATGATCTCCTGTAATCATAACAACTTTTATTCCTGCATCTTTACATCTTTTAATAGCATCCTTAACTTCTTCTCTTGGAGGATCAATCATTCCCACTAATCCAAGAAATATCATATCTTTTGATTTACCTTCTGTATGATAAGCACAGCCTAAGACACGTAATGCTTGATTAGCAAATTTCTCAGCTAGCTCTATAATTTTTTGTTTTTGCATTAAAGTAAATTTAGAAATTCTACCTTTGTAATTATAATAATTACATAATTCATAAATTCTTTCAGGAGCGAATTTAGCAAATGTAACTTTTTTATTGTCTATTTTATGAAAAGTTATCATATATTTACGTTCAGAGGTAAATGGAATTTCATCTATTCTAGGATATCTTGGAGTAGAATTTGCACCAGACATTTCTAATAAAGCAATTTCGGTCGGGTCTCCAATATCTGGCAGATGAGCATCATTACAATTTACTAATATTTTTAACATTAATTCTTTATTTTTGCTGTCTTGTTCTGGAGAAATTATATTGCCGTCTAAATATAGCTTAGTTACCTTCATTTTATTCTGTGTAATAGTTCCAGTTTTATCAGCTGCTATAACAGTAGTTGAGCCAAGAGTTTCAACAGAAGCTAATTTTCTTATAAGAACATTTTTTTTAATCATCTTTTGAACACCAATAGCTAAGCTAATTGTTACAACTGCTGGTAATCCTTCTGGAACTGCAGCAACAGCTAAACTAATAGCTATTAACAACATTGTAACAATATCTTGACCTTCTAATACACCAGAAAATAATATTATTAATGCAATTATTATAACTCCTATGCCAAGGGTTAAACCAAGAGTTTTTAATTTATTTTGCAATGGAGTAACTTTGCTTTTCTCTTCTTGTATTAATGTTGCAATTTTACCAACTTCTGTATTCATGCCAGTATTAACAACAATTGCTTTCGCGCGTCCATTAACTAAAGTGGTACTTGAAAATAATATATTAATTTGCTCTGCTAATTCAGCTTTTTGTTTTAATACTGTAACAAATTTTTTTACTAATGTTGATTCACCCGTAAGTATGCTTTCATTAACCTCAACATCTTTTGCTTCAAATAAGTAAGAATCAGCTGGTATTTTCATTCCCGAATCGATTAATATAATATCCCCTAGAACTAATTCTTTACTAGAAATTAATCTAACTTTATTATTTCTAAGAACTTTAACATTACTTGTTTCTAGTTTTTTTAAAGCTTCTAAAGATTTCTCAGCTTGATATTCTTGAATAAATCCCAGAATTATATTTAATATTATTATTGCACCAATTACACTAGCATCTAAAAATTCCTTAACTATTAATGAGATTACAACTGCAACAATTAAAATATAAACTATAAAACTATTAAGTTGCGAGAATAATATTTTTAATACTTTATTTTCTTTCTTTTCTTTAAGTTCATTTAAGCCATATTTTTCTAATCTTGAAGAAGCTTCTTTTTCTGTTAATCCTGATTCATTAGAAGATAGTTGTTTAAAAACAGCCTCTTTTTCTAACTTGTAAAATTCCATTAAAAAATAATAATTATCATAGCTATATTAAGATTTTGATTTAGTAAAGTTTAAATATTAACTTCATAGAATTTTTTCTAAGGGCCTGTAGCTCAGCCTGGTTAGAGCACATGTCTTATATGACATTACTAGGCACAATTTTTGAGCTAAGAAAGCTAAGAGAGCATGTGGTCGGCGGTTCAAATCCGCTCAGGCCCACTCGCTCCTGTAGTCTAGTGGCCAAGGATTCGGATAGGTTTCCTGAAAAAGAAAATTTAGAATAACCCTTTCGAGGCCGAGACCCGGGTTCAAATCCCGGCAGGAGCATATTATTTAATTATAATGGAAGATAATAATATTGATATAGAAATAGAGAATTTTGATGAAAATAAAGAGGTCGAAGAAAAACCCAAAATATTTAAGAAAATATTTCTTATTATAATTGGGGTTTTTCTAATAATTTTAATAGTAACTTATTTATTAACTAATCCTATAATAAGAAGCATTTTTGTCGGATTAGTCGAAAGCTCAAAAATAAAAGATAATATAGTTGGTATAGATTTCAAAAATAAACTTATTTTTCAAAACAATACTTATGATGGATTATTAAATATCTATGATAATAACCCTGGATTAGAGTTTAAAGTTTGTTTAAATGGCTATATAGAAAATGGTAATTATTTAATCAATGAAGTTTATATTCCAGAGACATATCTACAAACCCATAATAAAGTTATAGCTGAACCTTGTCCTAATGATAGTTTAGTAGATATGCACAGTCATCCATTAAAACATTGCTTACCAAGTGAACAAGATTTTAAAAGTTTTAAATCATTTAAAGAAAGAAATGATAATGCAATAATGGCTGTGATGTGTGAACGTGGAAGATTTAATTTTTATAGTTAGATAAGTTTATAAATTTTTTAAAATTACTAAAAATTAGGGTATTTTATAATGATAATAAAAAACTTAATGGCAATAGCTGCACACCCAGACGATATAGAATTCGGTTGTTGTATTACCGTACATAATCTAATAGAAAAAGGTTATCAAGCTATATACATAATAGTGAGTAATGGTGAAAGTGGCTTTAAAATTGAGCACAAACCAAGAAAAGAAAGAATAAAAATTAGAGAAAAAGAACAAATTGAAGCTGCTAAGGTTATAGGTGTTAAAAAAGTAATTTTCCTTAATGAAAAAGATGGTTTTTTGCAAAATAATAAAAAGTTAAGAGCGAAATTAGTTAAATTAATAAAAACTTATAAACCAGAAATTGTTTTTAGTTTTGATCCTGCTAATCGTGATTTTATAAATTTAAATTTAAGTCATATAGATCATAGAAATTTAGCAGAAACTGTATTTGATGCTGTATTTGCAGCTAAAAATAAATATTTATTTCCTGGAAAACCACATAAGGTTGATAAAATTTACTTCTTTGGATCAAATAAACCAAATTATTTTGAGGATATAACTAAAAAAATTAATTTAAAATTAAAAGCGTTAGAAAAACATAAAAGTCAATTTACTGATTTTAAAAAAGTTGAAGAATTTTTAAGAAAATTTCTCAGTAAGAATTCTAAAAAATATAAATACTCGGAGGCTTTTAGAATAGTTAATGTTGTGCAAATTACATAAATTTAATTAATTTTTATAAATAAGAAATAACTTATGTAGTAACTCCAAATAAATTCTTAAACCATTCAATTATTTTTTCTATTAAATTAACACTTACACATGTTCCAGAAACACAAAGATTACTTCTACATTCAAAGTTATTTTCACAATTTTGATCTCCAGTCTTTTGGGAATTAAACTCTCCAGTTATAGAACAATATTTACTTTTACTAATATAGCCAACTGAAACACATTTATCCTCTAAAATACATCCATCACATAAAATCTGTCTTTCACCTTCACCAGCTCCTTCGCTTATTCCCCCTGAAGGAACTTCAACTGTAGTTGGTAAAGCACCTTCACCAATTGATGTTTCGCCACCACCACTTCCCCCATCTCCTCCACCTCCTCCAGCGCCACCTCCGCCTCCTCCGCCTCCAGATCCTCCACCACCTCCTCCGCCAGATACACTTGAAACATTACTCGTGGATGGGGTAGTTGTTGTTGGAGTTGAGGTTGTTTGATTAGTTTGAGAAGGTTGTGATACACATGCTCCACTACTACAAATCTTGCCAGAAAGACAACCAGTCCATTGACCATTTGAACAATATTGTTGGTTATTGCTTGGATTACATGATGGAGCAGTACATTGAGTATAAATCCATACACCATCTTGACAATAACCATTCGAAGGAAGATAACCACCTTTACCAATTTTCATTGCTATTAAGTACGACGGACTTCCAGTGTAAGTGCCTTCACAGTAATAGTCTATTGCATATAATTTTCCATTGTTATAAATATCTTCACAATAATCTGTTGCTGTTTCAGTTCTTCCATCAGAGTATGTTAAAGTTACAGTTCCCTTAACATTTATATTTCCATTACCATCAGGATCATCACATGTTGGTATACTTGATATACACGCTCCATTACTACAAGTTTGGCCAGAAGGACAACTCGTTACAGAATTCCATTCTAAACAAGAATCAGAATCATAATTACCGCAAGTTTGATAACCGCTACCAGAACATTGCTTAGCTCCATTACTTGGGCATTCATCTGTACATGTTGGCGTAATAGGAATACAAGCTCCATTACTACAAGTTTCAGATGAAGAACAAGAAGTTACAGAATTCCATTCTAAACAAGAATCAGAATCATAATTACCACAAGTTTGATAACCATTCCCAGAACATTGTTTATCCCCACTATTAGAACATTCATTAGTACAAGACGGTGTTTCATTAGCAACTTGTTTACCAGTAATTTTCCCGCCAAAAATCTCAATAAATTTATTTAATAAATCTTTTAATGTTAATATTTTCTTATCTTGGGCATCAACATAAGTTACAGAAAGTATAAATAAAAATAAAACAAAAAGGGTAAAAATAATTCCCGTAAGTCTTCTTTTTTGCTGTTTGTCTTTATGCATTTAAAATCTTAAAATGCTATAATTTGTTAGAATATAAATTTAACTATTTTATTAGTTATCTAAAATTTTAATTAATTTTATAAACCTTCTTAAATTAATATTAGTATGAATTATTTATTCTTGGACATAGAAACTGTGCCTATTAAAATTAATAATGAAGATGTTAAAGAATATTTAATGGATAAAAAGATTTCTAAAGAACGTAGAAGTATGGACCCGAATTATAGTAAAATAATTACAATTGGTTTAAAAAGTAATGATAAATTAGAATTATTTTATGGTGATAATGAAAAAGAGTTATTAGTAAAATTTTGGGATTTAGTTAATAAAGATGTAATTATAGTTACGCATAATGGTTATGGCTTTGATATACCTTTTTTATTAATAAGGAGTATAGTAAATAATGTTTTGCCTAAAAATATTAATTTAAATCCTTGGCAAATGCTTAATTCAAATCATTTTGATACTATGTTATTTTTTTCTCAACATAGTAATTTTACTAATCCAAGATTAGATATATTAGCTAAATTAAATAATATTAATACACCAGAAGAAAGAATTTTAGGTAATGAAGTTGAGAAATTTTATAAACAAGGTAATTGGGAAAAAATTAAAGAAAGATGTACTCAAGATATTGAATTATTAGAAAAAGTTTTTAATAAGTTATGTAAAAATTATATTGAAAATTATAAGAGATAAAATGGTACAAAGAAATAATCATGACGAATTATATGGTACTATTAAATATAAAAGAAGAACAATCCGATTTTTTATAGATAAAAATTATGAAATTCAGCTTGGTTATGTAAAAAAAAGAGTCCCTTATAAAGAGAGTTTAAGGGAAGTACTTATACCTATTGAATTAAATGATAAAGAAAAAAAGGATCTTACTGGTTTAGTATTAAAGGAGTTACAAAAAAGTATGAAAATTAGTTCTATTGATCATCAACTTGATTTTTATGTTAGTAAAGATAAATAAGGCGGACTTTAATTAAGAAATAAAATGAAGGGCAAATAAATGTCCTCTAAATAGTATAGGAACTAAAGTCACATTAGTCTTAACTTTTTTCCCATCTCTTTTTTTCCATACAACCTCAATATTGCTTGCTATTAAATTACGCATTGCATTACCATAAGCTGTAACTAGACTTTTTTGACTATTTTTATCTACAAAGGTCTCTAAAATATCTTCTTTAGTATGAGCCCATTCTTTTGGGGAATTATAACCAAGTAAAGAAGCAAATTTTTTATTACAAATTTTATGTATATCATCTAAATAAATGTATATTGCTTGTTTAGATTTATCCAATATTGGGGAAAATTGCTCTGCAACTCCTCTTATAAGCTCTTCATGATGACTATGTTTTTCCATTTTCTAAATCTTTAAAATTATCATTCAATGAAAATGTAAAAATTTATAAAGTTATTTAAAAAGCGGACAGCTTTCCTAGCTTCCCGTGTAAAAACACAGTACAACTAGGAACGTAGACCTGCTTAACTTCCGAGTTCGAAATGGGATCGGGTGTTACCAGGTCACTATGGCCGTCCTAAGGTTTATTAAAAAAATATAATTTATAAATTTAACTATAAATCTTTAATTTGCCTGTAATTTTATCTACTTTCTTATCATCATCTGGGCCAATTGCTAAACATGTAATTGTTCCTGGTTTAACTTCTGTTCTCCCAGCATCTTTAATCAAAGCAGTAACTAATTTAGCTTTATCTGCTAATTTTTTATATTTAAGTAATTCCTTTTCGTCTTGAACTTTTAAAATTACTTTTTTTGAAAAATTTCGCCATTCTTGGATTTTATCTTTATCACTTTTTAGAACAGCTTCTACACTTGCATGCGAACATTGACTAGCTAGTTTGCCCGGACTTAATTTTAAATCTTTTCTAACTAATATAATTTGTTTCAATCTGGTTCACCTTCTAATAAATCTGCTGGAATAAATGGTATATTAGATTTATCCTTTAAAACTGGTAATTTTTCTAATTCATCTTTATCAACATATAACAATTTTTCATTTTCAAGTTTGTATAAACTTATGCAATTTTCACAAAAATAATAAATTGAATTAGTATTATCTAAAGAATATAATTTTTTTAATCTTACTTTAGTATCATCAAAATGACTAGGATGATCACAATAATATTCTTTCTCAAAAAATTCTTTTATTTTGTCTAATAAGTTCATTTTAATTATTCTTCATTTTTAGCTTTTAATAATACTTTCTCTAAATCTGATCTTGATATCTCTCCTCTTTCTTTATTACTTAATTTTATTACAATTGGGTCTCTGCGAATATCATTAAATTTTAATTTATAAAATTCGTGTTTAATATTTGATGGGCAATAATAAACATTTTCTCTTCTATTATTAAAATATATTGTAGAAAATTGTTTTAAAGGGGTGCCGCATAAAGGATAAGGACAAATAGCCATATATTTCTGTAAGTTAACTTATTTATAAATTTTTCACATCCTTCACTTTCCCAAAATATAATATTTTTGATAACTCATTTACATTCTCAGTAGGCTCAACTACAAAAACCTCAAAATTATCTAAATTTATATCATTCAAAAAAGAACTTAGTAAATTTCCTTTTAATATATCACTTCCATGTGTAAGCAAATTAAAAGAGGGCATTACAATTAAAGTTTTATTATGCCATTTGCCCTTTAAAAAACAATTATAACGCTCTAATCTAATACCTTTTTTTAAGCCGATAGCAGGATGTTTATGACCCATTATAATTATCTTATTAAGGTTAGCTAAAATTTTATCACCATGTAATATTGTAATATCTTTAATATTATAACTTTCAATTAATTCCATGTTACGCTTTTCAGCTATAGGTTTTAATATAGGATCATGATTACCTTTAATTATAATAATTTCTTTATCTTGCAAAAAATCAAATAATTTTAGAATATTACGCCATTCTTGTGGTGAGATTTCTCCAAATTCATGCTTTAAATCACCATTAAAAACTACTCTCTCAACTTTAACTTTATTTAATATTAATTTTAATTTCTGCATTAAATCATTAAATTGAAATCTTGGAATTAATACACCTCGTTTAGATAAACTTTCCTCTATCCCAATATGTAAATCGCTCATTACAAGAGTTTTTTCTTTCCTTAAATACAAAGCTAAATCAATAATTTCAATATTATCTGTAAGTTGCATATTCAATCTCGTGTTGTTTACCAATTTTAGCTAATATTAATGTATGCATATTTCTTAAAAATTTAATTTTATCTTCCATCTTTAATAAATCCAAGTAACCTTGTAAAACAATATTAAATGCAAAAGGACTTGGTAAATTTGTATGAACTTCTTTTATTTTTATTTCTCCAGATTCAATTTTCTTTAAAACATTTATAGTATTTTCAATATCCATTAAATCCTCTAAAACTTCTCTGCGTGCTTCTTTTAATATTGAAAAATTATTACTTATTCTTTTTAAAGCACTCATTAATAACATACTAGAAACTTGTTGTCTACCAACTCTTTTTTTATGTCCTTTATACTCTCGCAAAATCATTAAAGAACGAGTAGCACAATGTCTAAATCTCCTTTTTAATACTTCACTTCCTTCTATAGCATTTTCTAATAATAATCTTAATTTTTCTGATTTAAGTAATTTAAATGCTTGCAAAACTTGAACATTACCTTCGTAACTTAAATAAAATCCATTATCATTAACCCCAATTTCTACATCTTTATGTTGTAGTTTGCCAATAGCATAACCTATCGCTCTTGAAAGACAATCATTAACTCTTCTACCATATAAACTATGAAAGATAACATATTTTTTATTATCTTCATTATAATGCTCAATTAATAATTTTTTATCATTCGGAATTTCTTTTAAGTACAAATATTGTTCATTAAAATAATTATATATAGCTAAAGCTGCATTTTTATCAACGTATAAATAATTATTAATAAAATCTAGAATTTCTTGTTTTGATTTTTCAGATTTAAATTTTTCTTCCATTAATCTTCTAAACTTACCAATTTCTAATGCTAAATCAAAACTTAATGGTAACATTTCACTAACCCAATTTGGAATTGTTGGTGGTCTATTACCAGAAACATGTACTTGAGCAACCATACCACGAGAAAACATAAATTCATAAGTTTGCCCGCCAAGAGTAAAAACATCATTACGTTTCATGCGTTCAACAAAATTTTCATCTAAATGTCCTATTACTTGATCACCTATTTTCACAGTAATAAATGTTTCATCTGGGATAGTGCCAATATTAGTCATATATATTACGCGAGCAAGTTTACCTCTTCTTCCTATAATACCAGTTTCTTCATCATACCAAATTTTAGCATAAACATGTCTATCTTCTAAAGTTGTATAAACACCTGCTAAATATTTTATAACTTCAATAAAATCTTCTTTGCTTAAATTTCTATAACAGTAAGAACGTTTTATTAATTTATATAAATCATTAATATTAATTTTATCTGAAATTGCGATACCATAAATTTGCTGAGCAAGAACATCTAAACAATTTTGAGGAATATGAATTCTATCAATATTTCTTTCAAGAACATTTTTTAACATTACACTTGATTCAATTAAATCATCTCTATCTAACACAATTAATCTAGCTTTAATTGTATCATGTAAATGATGCCCGGCTCTACCTTGCCTTTGGGTGCAACGAGCAATTGATTTTGGACTACCGAGCATAATTACTAAGTCGATATAACCTATGTCTATGCCAAGTTCAAGAGAAGTTGAACAAACGATAGCTTTTAATTTACCTTCTCTCATTCTTTTTTCCATATCTAATCTATGTTGTTTACTCAAGCTACCGTGATGCGCACCAATATTTTCAGTATAACTTTTTGGAAATTTTTCTTTTAAATAATGTACAACTCTTTCAGTAGCTGATCTTGTATTAGTAAAAATTAAAGTTGTTTTATGATCTTGAATTAACTTATGGATTAATTTGTACATTGCATGATGCATTTCTTCATGTGTTGTATTAATTAAATCTGGTAATGGACATAATACTTTAATATCCATTTTTTTGCTTAAATCAATATTAGCTATTTTGCATTCACGATTATTTCCAACAACAAATTTAGCTATTTCTTCTATTGGTTCTGCTGTTGCTCCTAAACCAATCCTTACAAAATTTCCCGCTAGTTCATGCAATCTTTCTAAAGACAAACTTAGATGAACTCCGCGTTTATTTTCTGCAAGAGAATGAACTTCGTCTATAATAATATATTTTACATCTCTTAATTTTTCACGAAATTTTGGAGAAGTTAAAATTAAAGCTAGACTTTCGGGTGTGGTAACTAAAATATGCGGAGTTTCTTTTAGCATTTTTTGTTTTTCAGTTGCAGAAGTATCACCTGTTCTTACTGCCACCCTTATATCAAATTTCTTTCCTGCTAATTCTTCCATTTCTTTTAATGGTTGCTCTAGGTTAAAATGTATATCATTACTTAATGCTTTTAAAGGAGAAATATAAACACAATAAACTTTATTTTCTAATTTATCTTGCTCAGCTAAAATTATTAATTCATTTAATATGGACATAAAACCTGTAAGAGTTTTACCAGAACCAGTTACAGCAGAAACTAAAACATTCTCTTGATTATGTATTGGAATTATAGCATATTTTTGAGGTTCGGAAAAAGTATTAAACTTATTTTTAAACCAAGTTCGTACTATAGGTTGTAATATACTAAAGATTTCTTCATCTTTATATGGCTTATCTAGATAACTTATCATTTTTGTAAATTTTTATAAAGCGTTAAAAGTAGAATTTTGCAATTTATAAACTTTATGTAATAAAAAATAGAATAACCTATTTAAGATTGAGCAATTTTTTAAATGTTTCAGGATCATAGCCCACTACAATTTTACCATCTATCTCTGTTACAGGAACGCCCATCTGCCCACTCTTTCTAATCATTTCTTGTGCTGCTTTTACATCTTTATCAACATAAATACTTTTAAACTTGATTTTATGTGCGTTTAAAAATTCCTCTGTCTTATGACACCAAGGACACTGAACTGTGCGCCAAATCAAAACTTTATGTTCTTTAACCATTTTTCACCCAAATTTTAAGCGAATTTAATCATATAAAAATGTTTCTTTTAACTTAAACTCGCAGAACTAAATAATACATTAAAACGTCTACACCATATTACAACAGAATTATAATCTTTAGCATCTTGTTCTGTAACTTCATAAACTTGATTTCCTGAATTTCCCTTTAACTGACCAAGAGATTTAAACTCACCTAATTTATCTTTCGAATCAATATTGTTTTCTTTAGACAAATAAACATATAAATCTGGTCCACTAGTTACTTTAAAATTTTCTAATAAAAGTGAATATTCATCATCAGATTTTACAAATTTAGCTTGACCTTCTCCTTTATGAATAGAATCAAGTTCAATAAAATTCCCTTGCTTTAT
>CAYHTT010000003.1:0-40782 GCA_964359725.1 Candidatus Woesearchaeota archaeon
AAGATTTACCACAGAACTATTCCTTAAAACAGAACTACCCGAACCCTTTCAATCCCTCGACAACGATTGAATTTGAAATCCCAAATATAAGTTATACAACTTTAAAGATATTTAATATCTTAGGTGGGGAATTAGAAACATTAGTTAATAAAGAACTTTCTCCTGGAAGTTATAAAGTAAATTGGGATGCTAAAAATTTATCAAGCGGTATTTACTTTTATCAATTAAAGACTAATGATTATATAAATACAAAAAAAATGCTCCTTTTAAAATAATTAATAAAAAGTTTTAAATTCATAATCCTAGAAAGAATAAATTTTGTAGCCCATAACAATATCATTAAGCATCTAAAAAATTATTTATAAATTGTTTAATCTAATTTTAAAAAACTAAATAACATAAATTTTATATACAGTCTATTGTTTATAATTTAAAGGTGATATTGTGAAAGTTTATGGTAATTTTATAAATGGAAAATTTGTTAAGCCATTATCTAAAAAATATCTTAATGTTATTAATCCTTATAATGAAAAAACTATAGCGAAAGTTCCTGATTCTAATAAAAAAGATGTTGATCTAACTGTAAATGCTGCAAGAAAATCATTTGACTCAGGAATATGGAATGAGATGACTGTTGGAGAAAGAAGTTCTTATTTATTAAAATTAGCTGATTTAATTGAAAAAAATTTACTTAAAATTGCAAAGCTTGAATCAATGAATCAAGGTAAAACAATTAAAATGGCTCGTGATTCGGATATACCTTTTGCAATTGATAATTTAAGATTTTTTGCAGGTGCTGCTCGTTCAATGAAAGATGTAACACCACAAGAATATATTGATTATCATGAGAAAAGAAAACATAAACCTCTAGGCACAAGTTTAATTAAACGTGAACCTATTGGAGTTGTAGCAAGTATTACACCATGGAATTATCCTTTTATGATGGCTATATGGAAAATTGGACCTGCATTAGCAATGGGTAATACAGTTGTAATTAAACCAGCTTCTACTACTCCATTAACAACTTTAGAATTAGCAATATTGGCAAAAAAAGTTGGAATTCCAGATGGTGTATTAAATGTCGTTACAGGTTCTGGACAAGTGGTTGGCGCTGCTCTTGCATCACATGAAAAAGTTGATATGATTTCTTTAACAGGAAATACAGAAACTGGAAAAGAAATTCAAAAACTTGCAACTAGCAATTTAAAAAAATTACATCTTGAGCTTGGGGGAAAAGCTCCATTTATTGTTTTAGAGGATGCTGATTTAGAAGCTGCTGCTGAAGGTGCTATTGTAGCTAGCATAGTTAATAGTGGACAAGATTGTACTGCTGCTGCTCGCATCTATGTACATAGTAAAATTCATAATCAATTTATAGAAAAATTAAAACATAAAGCTATGAAAGTTCGTTTAGGCAACCCATTAAAAGAAACTACAGATTTAGGACCTTTAAACAGCAAAACCCATTTAGAACGTGTACAAAATTTTGTTAAAATTGGAAAAAAAGAAGGTGCAAGAATTTATTATCAAGGTAAAAAACCAAAAGGTAAAGGCTATTTTATGCCTATTCACATAATGACAAATGTAAATCAAAAATCTAATTTATGCCAGCAAGAAATTTTCGGTCCAATACTTAATGTTCTTAAATTTAATAATACACAAGATGTTATTCAAAAAGCAAATGATGTTGATTATGGTTTAGCAAGTAGCGTATGGACAAAAGATATTAAAAAAGCTTTTATTGTAGCAAATAAATTAAAATTTGGTGAAGTTTGGATTAATGATCATTTACCTTTAGTAAGTGAGATGCCTCATGGGGGAGTAAAACAAACAGGCCATGGAAGAGATTTAAGTGTGTATGCATTAGAAGAATATAGTAATGTTAAGCATGTTTATATTGATTTAAGTGGGAAAGCAAGAAAACCTTGGCATTATACTGTTTATGGTAAAAAATAATTCTTAGTAAACTTTTTAAATATTTTTATTAGAATAAAGATATGGAAGTTAGAGGAAAATTAATACATTGTGTAGATATTGTAAAATGTGAAGAACCAAAAGAAGAGATTAATTATTACTTAGAAGAGAATGAACTAGATTTTAATTCTTTTAGAAATATTTTCTTTAAAGATTTTAATTTGCAATATATTTTATATTATGCTATTGATCGTAATATTCATCTGCATATAGCAACACACTCAAAAGCAACAAGTACTTGCGAAGAAAAATCTCAAATAACAGGATTGCCATTAGAAAGGGTAATTAAAGGAGTTTATTTAGAGGATACTAAAGAAGAAAAAACCTATGCAATTTCAATACCTGGAACAAAACATTCTTCTGATATTAGATTAAAGCTTGCAAATTTTCTTGGAATAAATGATTACGAAATTATAAAAGATAATAGAATAAGAAAAGCGAGAAAAGAATTTTTACCAGTAAATATAGAATATGGAACAGTCCATCCTATTGTAAATTTAGAAAGTTTTACCCCAAACGGAAAATTAGAATTAATATTATTTGATAAAAAATATTTAGAAAAGAGAAGATTAGAAAATGGTTTAGACGATTTCTCATTTACAACACACCCAAGTACTGGTTACGACAATCATAGAATTTCATTACAAATAAATTATGCAAGCTTATTTGAAATTTTAAGATTTACATTTGGGGATGAAAAAGTAAAAACTATTGATTTAATTTAATGTTTAACATTTAAAACATAACTATATTTCCTTGATAAATATCTAAACATTATTGGGCTAATTAAAGTTGTTAGAAAACTCATTAATATTATAGATGAGTACATTGCTATTGTGAATAATCCAGCTTGTAATGCTAATGAGGATATTACGATTTCTATGTCTCCCCTAGAACTAATACCAAATCCAACTGTTAATCCTTCTTTAAAACTACCTTTGCTTAACATCACCCCTAAAATACTTCCACCTAATGTTCCTAGTAAAGCTATTGCCAAAAATATAATTGCTAAATTAATATTTGAAGTAATGGAAAATAAATCTGTTCTTAAACCAGCTGAAACAAAAAATATTGGTACTAAAAATCCAAAAGAAATTAAATGAACAGATTTTGCTATGCTATGTTCTTCCCATGGCTTAGGATGCTTACCGGTAAGTAAAATTTGTCTTATAATTAAGCCAGAGAATAATGCTCCAATAAATATTCCTAATCCAAGTAAATTAGATAATGTTGCTGTTAATAAAGCAATAATAATTGCACCGGAAAATAAACTTGTATTAGATTTAGCAGATTCAAAAAATCTTAAAATATGCGGGAAAATTAAAAATCTTAACAATATCAAAGCTACTACAAAAATTAAGATGTTTGTTACCGAGATATAAATTCCTTTTAATGGTGTTGCAGAACTTATTAATGCTAATATTATGCTAACTAAAATTAATTCAAATACATCATTAGCTGCTCCGCTCATAACAATTAAATTACCGACTCTTGTCTTTAATATTTTAAGACCCTCAAGTAAATCAACTGCAATAACTTGGGAAGTTGCTGCAAGAGCAATTCCAATTATTATACTAGTTAATACTTCAAAATTAAAAATAAATCTAAATATCAAAAATCCTGCTGTTAAAGGTAATAAGAAATTAAATAAAGAAACTAGAAATGATTCTTTTAAATTAAATTTAAATTCTCTTAAATTAATATTTAATCCAATAAAGAAAAATAATAACACTATGCCAATCTCTGCTAAAGAATTTATAATAGTTAATGAATCTTGGGTAAATAATTTATCCCTTATAATAGGAAATCCAAAAAATAATCCTACAAATAAATGTCCAATAACACGAGGAACTTTAATTAGCTTGCATACCTCACCAAAAAGAAAGGTTGCAATTATAATCAAACCAATAACAAATAGTTCACTTGCCAAAATATCAACCTCTTTTAAATTTTAAAGAATTTTTAAGTATTTAAATATTATTAATTATTTAGATAGACTGAAACTCTTCCACTAACATAAAATATATCACTGCAAGTTCCAGTTTCCAAAAGATTCTCATGGTGATATGGATAAAGAGTTATTGAAAAATTTTTAGCGTTTCCAAAATAAAGATTAAATGGCTCGTGATAAACATCAATAGTTTCCTTATCATCTTTGGTTAATTTCAATGTAAATGGAATTTGTCTTTTAGCTCCATCATAATCTTTAAAATTTAATATACCTTCCAAATCTTGTTTTCGTAATTTTAATGCTTCTTTTTTAGAAAGATGGACTTTTATTTTTAAACCTGTTGAGGAAGCTTTCATAATACTAAAAATTAGATAAAATTTATAAAACTACTTAAGGTGTATAGCGCAACATTGTTCTTGGAAATGGAATAGCATCCTTAATATTATCTAATTTACACAACCATGCAACTACTCTTTCTACACCTAAACCATAACCAGCATGTGGTACACTTCCATATTTTCTAGTATCAAAATACCATTCATAATTCTCAGCTTTCTCACCTTGTTTTTTTAACCATTTCTTTAATTCATTAATATTTATATCACGTTGACTCCCTCCAATAAGTTCTCCATAGCCTTCTGGAGCAAGCATATCAAAACAAAGAGCTTCTTTAGGATTTTTTGTATCTACTGGTTTGTAAAATGCCATTATTTCTTTTGGATAATGGGTAACGATTAATGGTTTGTCAAAATGTTTCATAATTAAATCCTCTTCTATTGTTCTTAAATCTTTACCAAACGGGATATTAATTTTTTCTTTTTCTTTAAGCATTTTTAATACTTCGGCATATTTTAATCTAGGAAATGGTGGTTTAATTTTCTTTAATTTTTCAATATCTTGCCCTAGTAATTTTAATTCTTTAGAATTTTCTTTAACAACACTTTGCACAATATAAGCAACACATTCTTCTGCTGATTTTACTAAATCATTTAAGTTATACCAAGCAGCTTCCATCTCAGCCATCCAAAATTCTGCTAAATGTCTGCTTGTCTTGCTTCTTTCTGCGCGAAAACATGGTGAAATACAAAATATTTTTTCTAAAGCAAATATTGCAGCTTCAGCATAAAGTTGCCAAGATTGTGTAAGATAAACTTTTTTATCAAAATATTTTACTTCAAATAATGTTGCACCTCCTTCACTTGCTAAAGGCGTGAATATTGGTGGTGCCATTTCATAAAATCCTTGTTTATAATAATAATCCCGGAAAGCTTTCATAACTGTGCTGCGTATTTTCATTACCGCAGTTAAATTTCTACTTCTAATCCATAAATGTCTTTTATCGAGTAAAAACTCGGGACTTTGATCTTTTTTTATTGGAAATACATCTGCAAATTGTATTACCTTTAGTTTAGAAACTTGTATTTCATATCCAGTAGGAGCTCTTTTATCTTGTTCTAATATGCCTTCTAGTTCAACAGAACTTTCAATTAATAATTTATTAGCATCTTCCCATTCTTTCTTGCTTACTTTATCTTGCTTTACTACGCATTGAATTATATTACTAGAATCACGAATAACTAAAAAAACCATATCTTTTTGTTTTCTTTCACGATAAACCCAACCACGAATTGGGACTTTTCCTTTCCTTTTCTTTAGTACTTCTTCTATTGAAATAAACATAAAATTATTAATAATCAGCTATATTAAAATATTGTGTTTTAGAAGCATTTTTAATTTTAACTATTACAATTATATTTTCTTATGGTAAATATTTATAAAAAAACTAAAAATGTATTTTATTATAGTTTGCTCTCTTTAATTCTTGGTTGCAATACAGAATTAACTTTGCCAGATAATATTCCACCTTACACAAAAATTATAAAACCAGATAATAACGAGGTATTTAATACAGATTCTGTAGAAGTAGAATGGGATGGTTATGATGTAGATGGCAAAGTTATTGGTTATTTTCACAGATTAGATAATAATATTAATATTTATCCACTAACTGAGAGAATAGTTATTACAGATTCTACCCAAGATAAGAAAAAGTTGTTTACCAACTTAAGAAATGGTTATTATAGATTTGAAGTAAAAGCCCAAGATGATTATGGTGATTATGATCCTATACCTGAAATAAGATATTTTCTTATTGATGTTAAAAAATAATATAGAAAGGCTTTTATATTTTAATTAATTTTTAATTTTAATGTTAGAAGATATTTTAAATTCTGGTAGTGATAGAAGAAATTTCCTAAAACAAATTTCAATCGTAGGAGGCTCTTTATTTTTACCAAATATTTTAGGATGTGGTGATGGTGGTACATCAACCAGTCCTGTAATTAGCGAGCCTAAAAAACCTGCCACAACTCAAAATCATGGAAATTATGAATCATTTCAAAGTTCTACTAACAATGATGGTATTATAAATTTAGTTAATAAAAATGGTGAAGATGTAACAATTAGGGTAATTAATGAACAAGGTCAAGAAGTCGGGGGAGGCATAGGAGTAACATATTATGAAAATAATAATGGGAATATATTTATTGGAACCGTGGATCCGTTACAGCAATATCTCCCTGGTTTTAGATCTATAGGTGGTTTGGGTAAATATGGGCTTAACAAGCAACAAGGATTAATAGAAGTAGTAAATTATCTCCTTAATACAAATAAGTATGTAAACCTAGCTTATAAATTTTTTAGGGATGATAAATTTAATTTTAGACATAGAGATATCTTGATAAGGATACCCGGGGTTCAACATTGGGGAGATTTTAGTTTTAATGATATAAGAAATTTTAATTTAATTTTGAATAGAACTGGAGCAATTATATTTCCAGTATTTCCAGAAATTGGTGGACCTTTAGTTGCTGCTACTACTACAGTTGAAAATATAATAAAATACACAGATGAGTTTATAGATATATTAAATACTTTTGGATTAGAAATAGATAAGAATGAGCAATTTGAATTTTATTATTTATTCCCACCATTTAATATGCTTTTCTTTTTCATGCCAAAAATAAGCTCTAATATACGAGATTATGTTGACCTTAGTCAAGGTAATTGGTGGAAATACAAAGTACCAGGGCAATCGAGTTTATTAGAAGTAAAAGTCGAGGGGTATAGGAATATAGATGGTAAAAATGTTCCTGCTCTAAAACAATCTAATGGTATTACAGCATACCAAGGTTATGATGGTAATGAATTCAAAACATATGGTCTTGAATTTGCTGGTAATTTCATAAAATTTACAAATCCCATTGTAGTTGGGGATAGTTCATTAGAGCTAAATAAAAATTATACCACCACCACAGGCATTAGTGGTATTCCGGGTTATAGTGAAACACATAGTTATACATATGAAAAACTTAAAGTTTTAGCTGCAAAAAAGGACTTATCTTATAGATGTTGGCAGGCTAAAGTTGAACTTAGAAATTCTAATGGTGCTTACGCTTACTCAAATACATGGTTTGCTAAGGGTATCGGACAAATAAAAATCTATGATCCTAACTCTGGGGATATAAGATTAGTAGAGGCTTATATAAATGGTAGACATCATACTGGATTTACTGATACCCTCATGGCAAAAACAGAAGGTAAATCTGCAGAAAAAATTTTAATTGGTGCTTCTTTATTTAATTATAAATTGCCGTAGTATCAAGGTGTTAATCTTTCTCTATCTCTTGGAAATAAACAAGCTTCTCTAATATTATCTAATTTTAATAATGCCATCGTAAATCTTTCAAGACCGATGGACCAGCCAGAATGGGGTGCACCACCGTAGCGAAATGCATTTACATAAAATTCAAAATCTTTTGGGTTTAATCCTTGTAATTTTAATCTCCTAATTAATAATTCGGGTAAATGTACACGTTGTCCACCAGAACTAATCTCGATTCCATTATATAAAGCATCAAATCCTTTACTTAGTTTTTCATTATCTTTTAAGCTAGCTGGCATAATATAAAAAGGTTTTAAGCTTAAAGGCCATGCATAAATGAATACAATATTATTAGAATAAATCCCCCCTAATTTTTTTTCAGCTTCTGGTGTTAAATCTTCTCCATATTTAATATTCATTTTATTTTTGCTAAGAATTTTTAAAGTTTCATCATAACTCAAATATTTAGCTTTAGGGATTTTTAACTTTAAATTTAACATCTCAAGCTCTTCTTTACAATTTTTAATAACATTTTTAATAATGTATTGAACTGCTTGCTCTAAGTATTTCATAACTTGAAAATCATCATTAAATGCAACTTCAATATCCATTTGTCTTGATTCATTTAAATGCCTAACTGTATTATGTTTTTCAGCTCTCCAAACTGGGGTTATTGTAAATACTTTTTCTAAGGAAATAGCACATAATTGTTTATATAATTGAGGACTTTGAGCTAAGTAAGCCTGTTTTTCAAAATATTTTACAGAAAATAATTCTGTACCTCCTTCACTTGCACTTGCTATAATACTCGGACATTGAATCTCAATAAAATCATTCTTCTTAAAAAATTCTTTAAATAAAGTAGAAATTTCGCTTTGTATTTTAAATATTGCTTGTGTTCTTTTTTTTCTTAAATCTAAACTTCTATTATCTAATCTTACACTTAAATCTGTTACAATACTTTTATCTTTTTCATAAACTTGCATTGGTAATTTCTCTGCTTTACTTATTAACTCTAAATTATTAACCTCAACTTCATAATTTTTAATACTTAATTCAGGACTAGTAAGTTTAGCTTGCTTAACTTTACCTGCAATTGAAATTACACTTTCTAAGCTTAATTTAGAAATATTATTAAAAGCTTTATTTTCAGGCTTAACAACGCATTGTACTACACCAGTAATATCTCTTAACAAAATAAATTTAGCTTTTGGTAGCTCACGAATATCATGGACCCAACCTTGTAAAAAAACTTCTTTTTTTCCTTTAATATCATTAACATAAGTACGTTGCATTAATTTAATAACTAAAATAGAATTATATAAATGTTACCATAACCTATTTAAATCAAGCTCATTTCTTAGTAATTATGTACGAGGACTTAGCAGATTTTTCATTAAAGCAACTCGAGAAATTAGGAGCAAGTTATGCAGAAGCTAGATTAGAAGAAATTAAAGGTTCTGGTTTTATATTAAAAAATGGTAATGTTGAAATTTCTGGTTTTGATCGTGTTAATGGTTTAGGTTTAAGGTTTATTATTAATAATACATTAGGATTTGTTTCAATAAATGATTTTAATAAGGAAAAAATAAATTATTTAATTAGAAAATCTTTTAACTTAACTAAAAACTCTAGCAAAATAGGAAACAAAGTTAAACTATCAGAAGAAAAAACAGTTAAAGCAAATTATAAAGTTAAACAAAAAATAAAATTAGATAATATAAACCCGGAGGAAAAATTAAAATTTTTACTTGATTTAGATAAAAGTGTAAATAAAAAATATTTCAGATTTTTTTCTTTAGGTGATAATGTAGAAAGAAAATATTATATTAATTCAGAGGGTACTAAATTTGTATCTGAAATCCCAAGAATTGGATTTTATTATTTTATCACAATTATATCAAATAATAAATCAATGCAGCGTTACTTGCCTTATGGCAGCACAGGTGGTTGGGAAATTATAAAAAAATGGAATGTAAAACAAAATTTACTTAATGAAATTAAAGCTTTGGAAAATGTTCTTAAACATGGTGTTAAAGCTCCTCATGGTAAAATTGATTTAGTTATAGGACCAGAAGTTACTGGAATAGCTACTCATGAAGGTGTTGGCCATCCTTATGAAGCAGACAGAATTCTTGGAAGAGAGGCAGCTCAAGCAGGCGAATCTTTTATTACTTCAAAAATGATTAATACCAAGATTGCAAACGAAGTTGTAACTCTGGTAGATGATCCAACTTTGCCAGGAAGTAATGGTTTTTATTTATATGATGATGAGGGTGTTAAAGCGAGAAGAAAATTCTTAATTAAAAATGGGAAGATTACAGAATTTTTACATAATCGTGAGACAGCTGCTGAAATGAATGTTAAGAGTAATGCTGCTTCTCGTGCTTCAGAATATGATAAAGAAACTATGGTAAGAATGAGCAACACTTTTGTCTTGCCGGGTAAATATAAAGAAGAAGAATTATTTGAGGATATTAAACTTGGGGTATATATGAAAACATTTATGGAATGGAATATAGATGATAAAAGATTTCATCAAAAATATACAGGAGCAGAAGCATATTTAATTAAAAATGGTAAAATAACTAAGCCAGTAATAAATCCTATACTTGAGATAACAACACCTGCTTTATGGCAATCAGTAGATGCTTTAAGTAATAAAATTGAGTTTGTTGCTGGTTCATGCGGAAAGGGAGAGCCTATGCAATCTATACCAGTATGGTTCGGAGGCCCACATATGAGATTAAGAAATATAATTATGAGATAAAATGGAAATAGCTTATTACATATTAAAAGAATTAAAGAAAAAGGGTGCAGATGATGTTGTTATAGAATTTAGTAAAGACGAATCTAGTCAAATTAAATTTTCTAATAATAAAATTGTAAAAACTGGCAGTGAGATCTTATATAACTTAGGAATATTTATGGTTAAAGATAAAAGAATTGTAACAACTACATTAAAAGATTTTAATAAAAAAGATGCTGATAAAGTCATTAATAATTTAATTAAATTCTCTAAAAATGTTAAACCAAATTTGCAATACAATGGAATAGCAGAAGGATCATTTAAATATAAAGAAATTAAAAATGGTTATGATAAAAATGTTCTTAATATGAATGAATTTGATTTAGTTGAAAAAGGCATTAATAAAGTTTTAGAGAAAGTAAAAAGAGCAGATGGAATTTTTGAAAAACATGTTAACGAAAATTTATTGTTAACTTCAAATAATGTTCATGCTGAAGATAAAGCTACAAATTTATATTTTTCAATAAGAGCATTTGCTAGTAAAGAAGCTTCTGGTCATATGAATTCTTGTTCGAGAATGTTAAGTAAGCTTGAGGTAGAACAAGCAGCTGGAAAAGCTAGTGAGATAGCAAAACAATCTTTAAATCCTATTCCAGGAACAGCAGGGAAATATGATGTTGTTTTTAGTTATATGCCAATGGCTGCTTTATTAAATGAGATTATGAATGCTGCCTCAATATTTGAGGTTGAAGCTGGATTAAGTTTTCTTGCTAACAAATTAAATAAAAAACTTGGTAACTTTACATTAATAGATAACGGAACATTAGAAAATGGTTTTAACTCAAGTAAATTTGATTCGGAAGGAGTTCCTAGCCAGTGTAATTTTGTAATTAAAAATGGTGTATTAAAAACTTATTTGCATAATACTTCTACTGCTAAACGTTATAAAACAAAAACAACTGTAAATGCTGGTTTAATTGCACCTGTTCCAAATAATATTATCTTACAAGGCAAAAAAGGAAATGTATTTGGTATAAAACGTGGATTGTATATTACAAATGTATGGTATACTCGTTATCAAAATCATCTTACAGGAGATTTCTCCACTATACCAAGAGATGGTATTTTTTTAATTGAAAACGGCGAAATAACAAAATCATTAAAAAACTTAAGAGTAAGTGAGAATTTTAATAACATAATGAAAAATATTTCTTTAGTAAGTAAGCAAAATAAACAATTAAAATCTTGGGAAGCTAATACACCGGTAATTACACCAGAAGTTTTAATTAAAAACGTTAATATTACGAAACCAAAACTTTAAATCCTTGATAATTCTAAAAATGAATGTGTTGTTTTTGGCAAATGTAAACTTCTAACAAAATAATACATTGCAAATAACTCCCAGGCAAAAGGTCCATATCCAAGATAACCAAGAATAGGCATTTCAAATATTTTAAAAAATCCGACAAAAGGAATTTCATAATACCATTTTATTATAGCATAATAATTCCAAAATTCCCATAATAATCCTGCAATTGTTCCTGTAACAAATAATGCTATTGGAATTTTAATATTTCCTGATTTCCAATAACCAATGATACTTGGCTGATTATGTAAGTAATTTATTGGATCTAGGATAAAGAAAAAAGCTAACCACATAAATGGAAAGAAATATTTTGGCCAAGCAACTGTTAAAATTAACATTATTGCGCCAATATAAATCATTCCACGCAAAAATTTATATGTAATTTTATGATGCTCAATTAACTTAACATGATTAATGAATTTAAATGTTTTAACTAATTCCAAAGTTTCTATAACTGCTGGTAACACAGTTGAAAATGCGATACTAGCTTTAATTATTCCAAATAAACTAAATAACCTTCCATATGTATTAATCCCGTAATTCCAATTTAAAGTTTTCAAATTTATTAATTCAAAAATCCACCATATTAAAGCAGAAAGTAATAATGCTTTAACAAATTGTTCTTTTCTAGACATTATTAAAGAATGTCCTTTTAATTTGTAGATGATAGCATCTACTAAAAATATATAACCAAACCAAATTATTGGAAAATACCAAGAAGCAAATGGCTCTATTTTAAAATAAAAATTTAATTCTGTAAATAAAATCATTACCATGCCAAGTATTCCGTAAAACTTAAACAATTATCTCACCTTTTTATTTTTATCATTTCTATCAATAATACCTTTACAGGATTTCGAACCACAATTACATTTAAATTCTCCTCTATTGCCAGGAATTGCCTTATAGTCATAGGTTATTTCTTCACCATTTTTTATGTCCCTTATAGCAATATCAACATTTCCAAAATTTAAAACATTTGGCTCACAACTATGATTAAAGTATTTTGTATCATCAGTTGGGTATACAAAAAATCCATCTTCCCAATAACCAAACTTATCTAAAAGTTCTCTATAACGTTTACTAAAATTTTTATACTGTTCAACTGTATAATGATGCTCTTTGCTACCAGTTCTAACAACAATTTTGCCTTTCTTAATCTCCCTTGTAGCAAAAACGCCTAAACCATTGATTTTACTTCTCTTGACATAAACCGGTACAGTAATCATTTTTTAAAATAAATTTTATAACTAATAAATCCTAATACTAATCCTGCTAATGTATCTAATAAATAATGTTGTTTAATAAATAATGTTGATAATGCACTTAAAATAAATGCAATTAAAATTATTATTCTTAAATCTTTTTTAAATTTTGAAATTATTAAAAATGCTAGAAATGTCATTGAAACATGCAAACTCGGAAATAGATTTACTGGCTTATCTAAAACATAAATTAAATTTAATATGTAACTAGAAAAATTATCTACAATTAATTCTGGTCTTATTATTCTAGCAGGAAGTAAAATAAAAAATAAATCACTTATAACAATTATAAAAATATTAGCTTTAACAATCTTTAAAAAATTTTTATTATCTTTTATAATTAAAAATGGTATTAATATTAAAGGAAAATATAAAATATAAAAGAAAATAAATTCTGGAATTAAGGGAATTAAATTATCTAAACTTATGCTTAAATTAAATGCTTGTCTAGTTGCATTAGTATAATTTATAAAAAAATATGTTGACCACATTACCAAGAATAATATAAAATATTTTAATTTAGACATTTTTTATAAATTGATAACCTCTTTGTTTTAATAATTCTTTATCCTCTCTTACAATATTTATATGGGTTGAGCTCCTAAGCCATAAAATATTTTTATTTTCTGAATTAACATTATCTAATATTATAACTGCGCTTTCTGGCTCAACAACATCATCATTTATTGATTGAATTACTAATATGGGCTCATTTATATTATTTAAATCATCTTTTACTATATTAATATAACTAACTAATTGACCAACTGTTTTTATTGGCACTGAGTTATACAAGCGAAGCTGACTTGCTATAGGTAATTCCTCTAGCCCAATAAAACCACGAATATGGTATCTTTCAACTAAATAAATTAAAGGCAATATATCAATAATGCCACTTTTTGATTCTATTGGTGTATTAATTAAAACTATGGCATCAACATCATATTTACTACCCAAATCTAAAGCTAATAAACCACCTAATGAGGTCCCAACAATGTAAACTTTTGTATGATTTTCTTTTAATTGCAAATAAGCTTGCTCCGCATAATTTTGCCAATCTAAATAAGTTACCTTTTCTAAATCAAATACACTTGTTCCATGCCCCGGCAATAGAGGAGCATAAACAGTATAACCTTTAGTAGCTAAAAAATTGTTTATCTCACGTATAGAATAAGGAGAAGCTCCAAAACCATGTAAAACAAGTACAGCTTCTTTACCTTGCTCAATATAATAAGGCTCTGCTCCGATTATAACTCCATTCTCACGTTCATGTTTTAAATCAAGAAATTTGGCAACATATGTATTAAGATAGCGTGCTATTATAATCAATAATATTAAAATTAATATAGTAATGATAATTTTCTTAAATTTCATAAATCCTGAAAGAATTTTAGTTTATTAAAGTTTAACTATTAATTTAAAAGTAATAATTATTTTTTATATTTTTGTATTAACCCAATTAATTTATTGCCACTTATTTTACCTTTATATCTACTCATTAAAATTCCCATTATAGCATTTACACTTAAATCCTTTTTTTCTTGAATAATTTTTTTAATTTCTTTTTCAATCTGAGAATAATCTACTACCTTATATTTTTCTAGATTAATTTTTTTACCTTCTCTTAAATCATTTAATATTTCATTAATAACATCTTTTGTTATCTTGCCAGAATTTAATGCATTTAAAACAAATTCTAAATTTTCTTTTTTCTCTTTATTATAATTTATTAATGTACTAGCTAATAAACCCTTACTAATATTTTTATATTTACTAGCATAATAATTAAAATCAATATTTTGTTTGATTAACTGACTACCAGACACATAACTTAAGTTAAATTCATTTTGTAATTCTTTAATTTTTTCTGGAATTAATTTTGGTAAGATAATATCTTTAGCTAAACTTTGTGTTTTTATAGCTAAAATATCCGTGTCTGGATAAAGTCGTGCTGCTCCGGGTAATGGTCTTAAGAAACTTGTTGTACCATCGTCATTAGCCTTTCTTACTTCTTCTTCAACTTTTTTGCCTTGTTTTATAATGTTAAGTTGTCTTTGAATTTCATATTCAATAACTTTAGGCATAATTCTTATATCTTGAAACCCTTTTATCTCAACTCTTGCACCATTTTTAATACTTAAGTTTACATCTTGCCTTATTGTTCCAATACCTCGTAAAACATTTTCAAAACTTCTTAAAATCATCCCAATTTTTTCTGCAATTTCTTTAGCATGTTCTGGAGTTTTTATATCTGGTTCTGTTCTTATTTCTAAGAGGGGTATTCCCTGACGCGACAAAGAATAATATACCTTATTTCCTTCTATTTTTTCAATTTTACAAGCATCTTCTTCTAAACATAAACTTGTAATTCTAACTTTTCCTAAAGAAGTTTCAATAAAAGAATCTTTAGTTTCAGTTCCAATTAAAGCTGTTCTCTGAAAAGAACTACAAGCACTTCCATCAGCTATAACTTTTCTCATTACTATAATTTCATCTGAAATTCTAAGTTTGAATAATTTTGCAACAGATAAAGCAGTAATTAAAGCATCTTGATTAATTTCATAGGGAGGCTGATCATCGCAATCTACAAGGCAATACTCATTTTTATAACCATGATAAAAAAATTCACGATCTCTTGATTGTTCAAATTCTGCTGCAACATCAACATAACCTAGCTCCCCTGCAGAAGCCTTTAATTTTCTTAAGAACTCTAATTCTAAATCTTTCTCTTTAAACTGAGTTGAGCATTTACAAAAAAGTTTTTGGCTAGAAATTTGCTGGTGAATTTCCAAACCTATTCTAAGTCCTAATTCTTTATAGTCTAACATTTTGTTTAATGGGTAAATTATTGGTGTTTAAATTTTGAGGATGTCTAATTGCTCTAGCAAAAAATATCCCTAAAACTCCATTAGGATAAATGGGTTCTCCTTTTCCAGTAAAAGTTGGTTTAGTTTTAAAGATTTTATTTATTTTAAAAATAATTTTATTGTAATCTAAATTTAAAAGTTTAGAATAGTTTCTTGAGATTATCAATCCATATGGTATCGGTCTAACAATTCTAGAAATTTCATAAAGATTTTTGTTAAATTTATATGGAAGAATAACACTATACTTAGAACCTTTACCCATTTTTAATTTGAAATTAGACAAATTCTTATAAATACTTTTTTTGTTTAATCCTTTAGATTCTAAAAGCTTATACAATCTACTAAATTTTACATTCTTCCTATTCCTATAAAATCCATTTATAATCTTATATTTTTTAATAAGATCTAAACCATTTTCTACGTAAGCATTAGTATTGAATAGAAATTTTTTATAGTCTAAATAATTATTTTTATATAGTTTATTAAAATTTATTATATTCCTTTTATAAAATTCTTTTTTTACATGTTTTTCTATCCAAAGTTTTTTCCTTGGATGTGTAAAACTCAATTTTTTATAATAATCCCTAATATAAAAAGAGGGTATTGTAACCCTAAAATAAGTGCGTTTGTTAATTATCCTCTCAGAATATTTAAACCCAATATTCTCTTTTAATAAAAAAGTCTTAAAAGAATTTATTAATTTTTTAGCGCAAACATCTAGTACAACCTTTCTAGAGTTTCTAGCAACCATTCCATCACAATCCATAAATCCCAACCAAAAATATTTTTCTAAACTGGTTTTTTTATAAATTTTTGGTAGATCGACAATTAATGCCTTTTTTCCAGGATTTATATTAAAACACTTTATTAAAATATGACCAAATTCTTTACTTTTGAAGTACAAAACATACAAATTTCCTCTTTTTCTCATATGTAAATTAATTCTAAAATAGTTTGATAAAATTCGTTTAATATTATTTAAATGTTTTAATGAGTATTTTAATTCATTTTTTACAGAAGTACCATCATAAAATTCGAAGGCATAATATTTTTTTTCTTTTAGATAAAAACATCCATCTGCCATAAACACTCCTATTAAATATGCAAAATCTGGCTCTTTTATTTGCAGTTCTTTCATCTTCGGTTCCATATTGAGTGAAAATATTCTTTAAATTTATTTGCAATATCCTTTGAAGTTATTAAAGTTGCTAATGGTTTATCTTTGAATGAAGTAAATAAAACTTTGTCTTCATGTATATCTATGTTGCCCGGGATTGGAAAATCTACGTATTTCATTTTGAATGATGTTTTTTTAATAAATTTTGATTTTTTATAATGTATATTAGCTATTCCTTTAACTCTGTGATTTTTAAATTTATTGTATAAACGCATCCAAAATTTGTCTATTTCTTCATAATCTTGTTCTGCAATATAAAAAAATAAATATTCCTCTTTATTATCACCTTCCATCAGTCTTTCATAAGCTGTCTTTACTCCATTAAAACCAATAAAGACTTCTGCTTCTTGCTTTTCCTGTAGTTTTTGCAATCTCTCTAAATCTGGGATTAATTTTTTCAATGATAATTTTTCTTTTTCTATTTTTTGTTCTTTTTTGTCTAAATATTCATTTAATGGTGAAAAACTAGTAACTTGGAAATATTTTGTCTTTTCTTTAATTATGAACGAGATTAAGCCTTTTTCAAGTAATCTATTTAAAATTTCATAAATGTTTGAGTAAGCAACTTTAGCTTCTTTAACTATTGGCCCCACTGTTGAACTGCCTAATTTAGTTAAAGCTAAGTAAACTTTTGCTTCTCCATCTGTTAATCCTAAATTCATTAATAATTCTTTTTCCATAATTTTAATCTAATTTTATAGTATTTAAATGTTATTATTATACACCTTGTACAGGGGAGATAAATTATAAATGTTTTAAAAGTGTTCTATAGGATATAACATTTCAAGGAGGATAAATAAGATGCCAATATGTGGATTTAATCAAAAAATGCTTGAAGGATTAATTCAATTCCATGAAGGTTTAGTGGAACATGGATTAATCGAACGCTCAAAGAAAAAGAATCAAACAATCGATGAAACATTAAATCATGAATTTGATGATATGAGCAGATTCTTAATAGAAACAGAAAAAATAACAAATCCAGAGATGAGAGAAGTAATAGAGGCTTTAACAAGATATGCTAAGGCTTTCTATAGTCTAGTAAGGAAAAATGGTGTTAATAACTATAAACAAACTATTAGAGCTTTAAATGAATTTTATGTTGAAATGGATAATAAATATTATTCAGATCTAGAAGGCAAACCAAAAGATATGAAACAATTAGTGGAGTATTTAAATAGTGTAGAGGTTTGATTTTAACGCTTCCATATTATTTTATTATTTTTCCTAATTTCTTTAATTCTATGCAATGGTATTTCCTTATCTTGTAAGCTAATAAAGTTTTTGCTTATTTCCTTAATTTCATTAAACTTAATTTCTACTTTTTTATTAAAATCAAGGTAAATTAAACTATATTCATTTGGATTAAGAGCTTTATCCCATTTAATTTTATTTAGAACATTAAAGCAAGAGATCATTTCATTTTTAATCTAGAAACTCGTTGCTTAATTTTTCATTTATTTCCCCACGTAAATTCTTTCCAACTAACTGCTTAACATGATCTTTTTTATAATTACTAAGTAGCCAAGCTATTTTAATAAATGCTGTTTCTGGCAATATATCAGTATAATTACCAAGTATACCTAATTGTTGTAATATTCTGCCAGTAGAATAAACATTCATATTTATATTACCAAATAATGTTTGAGTGGTCATTACTATAGGAATTTTTTTGGCTAATTTCTTAAGTTCATTTAATATAGCTTTATGTTCTTTTGTAAATTTATCTATTGCATTAATAGGCATATGCCCTAAACCAGTTCCCTCAATAACTAATCCATTAAAATTAGAGTAAGCTTTTATTTCAGAAGCATACATATTAGGATGTACTTTTAGTAAACCAATCTTAAGCTTTTCATTAATTAACTTTAATTTTAAACTTTTATTGCTTCTTTTCTCATAGTTTGATAAGAATTCTATATTGCCATCTTTACTAACTCTTGCTATTGGCTTAGCATTAATAACTTTAAATGCATCTCTTCTACTTGAATGTAACTTCCGAGTCTTTAATCCAGGCAAGATTAAACATGCATTATCTGACATTGATTCATGCATACAAATAGCTACACCGGAAAAATCTGTTTTAGTTATAAAATAAGATGCACATAGTAGATTTAATTTCGAATCACTTGAACCACGATCAGAACTTCTTTGAGCACCAACTAATATTACTGGAATTCCTAAATCCTCTAAAATAAAAGATAATGCAGCAGAAGTATAATGCATTGTATCAGTACCATGAGTAATAATTATGCCAGAAACTTTTTTCTTAACCTCTTTTTCAATTTCTTTAGCTATTAAATTATAATGACTAAATCTCATATCTTCAGAAAACATGTTACTAATTAATTTGGAATTAATATTTGCGATATCTTTAAGCTCTGGAAACATTTCTAAAATTTCTTCAGCTGTAAATTTTGCTGAAACAGCTCCTGTCTCATAACTTATTCTAGAAGCTAAAGTTCCACCGGTATGCAAAATAGAAATTGTGGGTAGATTTTTCTTATACACAATTTTTTGTGTTTTAGCTTTTTCTTGTTTAAATTTTTTTAATAAAATAATTTTTTTTATTTTACTTTTCTTTATACCAATGTTGTAACCAGAGTTTAATTTTATTACTAGCGTATCGGGATTTACCGACGGTATTAAACGTCCAGAAAAAGTTTCTTTATCTGTATTAACTTGAACTAAATCACCAAAATCATACTTATTTTTAGTCATTAAATCAATTAAAATTACATAATTAAATAAGATTTATATTGTAGAAAGTATATTTTGTAATTTAAAAAGATTTAAATATTAGTTAAATATAAAAGAAATACTTAAAAAGTTTGTGTTTGATTTTGTTTGGCGACAAAATCAAATTGGCAATATTAAAAGGGAAAACTTTTTCTCAAGTTTTCGTATAGATTGAAAAGTTTTATTTGGCGATAAACTTTTTCTAAAGGGTATGTATTAAAACTAGTATATAAACTTTATGCTACTAAAGTATATACCTTTAATGATTAAAAAATGGAGAAAAAAATAAGAAAACGGGGGATGTGAAATGGATTTTATAATACAAAGTGCTTTAGAGGGTTCTAAACAAAACAAATACGATAATGTTAAAATTGGACAGGCTAATATAAAGGTTTTTGGTGTTGGTGGTGCTGGCAATAATATGGTTTCTTGGTTATATAGAAAAGGAATACAAGGAGCAGAGATTATTGCTGCTAATACTGATAAGCAACATTTGGATATTTCTGAGGCAGATCATAAAGTTTTACTTGGAGCAGATTTGACTCGTGGTCTAGGTTGTGGTGGTTATCCACAAAAAGGTGCAGAAGCAACAAAAGAAAGTTTACATGATTTAAAAGAAGTACTAAAAGATGCAGATATGGTCTTCATTTGTGCGGGAATGGGAGGTGGTACAGGAACTGGTGGCAGTCCTGTTGTAGCAAAACTAGGTAAAGAGATGGATGCTATTGTTATAGGAACAGTAACAATGCCACTTGATATTGAAAAAGCTCGTGTAGATAAAGCAGAGTTTGGATTACAACAATTAAGACAAGCATGTGATACAGTAATTGTAATTGATAATAATAGGTTAGTACAAATTGCAGGAAATTTACCATTGAAGCAAGCATTTGCTGTAGCTAATGAATTAGTTTCAACAATGATTAAGGGCATAGTTGAAACAATAGCTGTACCAAGTTTAGTTAATTTGGATTATGCAGATGTTAAAGCAATAATGCAAGGTGGTGGTGTTTCTGTTATTGGGATTGGTGAAAGTGATACAGAACATAGAGTAGAGGAAGCTGTTAAGAGAGCATTAAGCAACCCATTATTAGATGTAACTTATGAAGGAGCAACTGGTGCATTAATACATATTACAGGTGGAGAGGATTTAACTTTAGATGAAGTCAATAAAATTGGTGAGATAGTAACAGAAGCTCTTGATCCAGATGCTCAAGTAATATGGGGTGCTAGAATTTCAGAAGATATGAACAACAGATTAAGAGTAATGACAATTATTACAGGTGTGAATTCACCATATGTGCTTGGTAAAGTTGATCATAGTAAACCAAGTGCTGAAAGCAGAAGAATGTCAGATGAACTTGGCATAGAAATGGTACATACTAGGAGGTAATCCTCTTATTTTTTTATTTTTAAAATGATAATCCTCCTTTCACAAAGTTTACAGAATTCATGCTTAGGGCAAAGTAGACTTCTTTAACCCCCTTGAAATGCCCTTTTGTGGCTGCTGAATAAGCAGCCTACTTTTTTTAATTTATTATAAACAAGATGTCTTTATAACAATCAACTTCTCTAAATCTAAAATATTTCTTAAGTAAATTTCTAAACTCGTTTAACTTAGAAGATTTTTTTAAGAATGTAACTGCTATATTATTATTTCTAGAAACTCGTTTGATTTCTTTTAATGCTTTTTCCATATTTTTGAAATTATGAAAACTAGTTACACTAATTACTGTATTAAAAGATTTATCTTTAAAAGATAATTTCTCAGCGTTACCATAAATCAAATTATTATAATATTTTTTTCCTTCATCAATCATCTCTTTACAATTATCTATCCCAATAGCTTTAATATTAAAATAATTTGTACTTATTCCAATACCACAACCTATATCAAGTAAAGGTGGAATTATATTAATATTTTTCTCAATAATTTCTAATTTTTTAGTTTGTTCTTCTTTATAAAGTTCATTATAGGAATTAGCTATTTTATTATACATTTACCAACAAGAATCTGGGTATAAGTTTTCTTTTAATCGTGTTAAATATTTTTGACTTAAAGTTCCTAATTCTTCAATTAAATATCTTAGGGTTACCTTAGGAACTGTTTTGCCGTCTCTTAGTTCAACAAGAGGTTGTAATAAATGATAATCAGTCATTTTATTTTTAATACATAGGTTTATTATTTCTTGATAAGAATCCTTTCTTTTATCTTCAACAATATTTCTTGTTCTGAATTGTTCTAGATGCACTAAATCTTCAATTATAAGGTTTATAGAAAATCCTTTACTAAAACTTTCAGTCATCGTTTCGAATCTATTTTCGAGTGGATTGCATGAAGTCATATTTCTTAAATAAAATGGTAAGATATAAAATACTTTCTTTCCTTAAGCTTTAACTTGCTTATCTTTATTCTTTATTAACTCAACAATTTTACAAGTTTGGCATATTTTTTGAGAACATGGTTCTCCACAAATCTCACAATTATTTATAGGCATATAATTTTTATAATGCTCGCGTAATAATGGTAACATCTCTATAAAACTAGTAATTATACTATGTTTTGTTCCAGGATACTTAGCTTCAAAATTATTTAACATTTCTTGAACCTCACCCCTATAACTGTCTGTGCTATGTGGACATTCAACAAACTCATTAGTCAAACCTTTTAAAAAAGCGTAAGTAGCAACTTCTTTTTGTGTCATAAAGTATAATGGTTTAATTCTTCTAATAAAACGTTTATCTTTCACAACTCCTGTTATAGGCCCTAGTCTTGCGCTTGTTTCAATATTCCTTCTAAAATAATTCATCATTATTGTTTGTGCTTCATCATCTAAATTATGGCCTGTAGCCAATTTAGTAAAACCAAGTTCTTTACTTTTCTTATTTAACAAATATCTTCTAAATGGACCGCACATAGAACAAGCTTTCATTTTTGTTTTTTTAAGCATATTATCTAAAGTATCACCAAATTCATCTTTATAAGAAAAAATATGCAATTTAATATCATGCTCTTGGCAATATTTTTCGGCATCTTGTAATGTTTTGTCTCTATATCCAGAAATGCCCTCATCTATTGCTATAGCTTCTATCTCAAATTTTTTTGTTTTCTCCTTTAACATATTTAAAATATTTAAAACAGTTAAAGAATCTTTACCACCAGAAACAGCTACTCCAATTCTATCTTCTTTTTCAATTAACTTATAATTATGAACAGCATTAAGAACTTTTCTTTCAAAATATCTAATAAAATGTTTTTTACAAAGTTGAATATTAGTATTTGTAAGTTTAATTACAGGTTTCTCAGCACAATTTTTACATGGCATAATTATAATAATTTAGCTAGGATTATAAAATTTTCTAACCACCAGAAATAACACTTAAAAACTTTAAATCATCATTATCATTTAGATTTTCCTCAGCCAATATTAGTTCATTATTTTTAATTATTAAAACAGTTTCTGGATTGATATTAAGTATTTGCATAACTTGTTCAGCGTTTCTAGCTTTAACATTTTTTACAAATTTATTCTCACGCTCAATAAATACATTTACCATAATTTAAAGTGTAGAAAGATATTTAAATAGCTTACCATTTTTCCCTTGTGTAATGAAAGCAATAGTAATTAAAAAAGGGGCTAATGAAGATAAAGCAATAATAAAAGCCTCTAAGATACTAAAAAAAACTTTAAAAAAAGGGGACATAATTCTCACAAGCCCCAGGCTTAATAATATTAAATTAAAAGTTATGCATCTCCCTTCTTTTATAATAAGCAAATTATCTCGTGGCATTACTCATTCTTGTTTATATTTAGGGAAAGGTAATATATTAGAAATAGGTCATACATTATATGATTCAAAAATTAAAAAAATTAAAATAGAGGATTTATTGAAAAATAAAATAGGAATGTTTAGAGGTATTACAGTTTATGTTGTACAACCTAAATATTATAAACCAAAACATAGAAACTTGGTATTAAAAGTCGCAATAAATAATTTCTTGAACAAAAGTAAGAGTTTAGCATTTTCTTATAGAAATATGTTTTATCTCTGGATGAAGTTGATATTTAAGAAAAATAAGTTTAGTAAAAAAGAAAAATTACACTTCAAAAAAAATTGGAATTGTAGTGAACTAACCGCTTATATATTAAAAAAAGCTGGTATAAAAATTGGAACAAGAAAAACAATATTCTTTTTACCAAGTACATTTATATTCAGTAAACATTTTAAAGCAAAGAAAAAAATAATTCTTAAATAAAAATTATTTTCCCACATTATAAATCTTATTAGCTATATTCATAATTTTATTTTCATCTTTTAATGTTTTAAAAATAATTTCACCTTGATTATTAATTATAACTTGCTCATCATCAACCTCAATTAATAAAGTTATATTAGCATCTCTTAATACACCAAAATTATCCTTTATTTTTTCTAGATTTAATTTCTTATTGGTTTTAACTGTAAATGTATTACCTGTTTGGCATAAAGTTAAATCAAATTTTTTCTTAATTATTTTACCTTGACAAATCTCGCAATTATTATTTTTATTAACTTTAATTTTCTCAATATTATTATTTGTAATGTTTACCCTAATAAAATTTTCTTCTGCTTCTTTGTTTAATAATATTTTAATAGCTTCATTTACTTGTAAGCTAGCTACTAAAGATGCAACTGTATTAAGTATGCCAATATCCTCGCATCTATCATAATCCTTTATATTATAATAAATGCAATTAAAACAAGCCCTTCCTGGCAGAACATTAAAAACTACACCTTTATCTTGGATTGCTGCTGCATGTACCCAAGGAATTCTATTATAACAATATTGATTAATTAAAAATCTTGTTTCTAAATTATCAGTACAATCTAGTATTAAATCAGAATTAATCAAATTAATATTATCCTCCGTTAATTTAACATTATAAGATTTTATATCAATATTGGAATTTACTCTAACCAAATAATCTCTTGCAACTTCCGCTTTATTTTTATTAAGATCTTGCTCAGTAAAAATAGTTTGACGTTGTAGATTACTAAGCTCAACTTTATCATGATCAATTAAAATTAAATTAACTCCTGCTCTTGCAAGTAAATTAGCTGCATTACTTCCAAGAGCACCTAATCCAACTATTGAAATGGTTTTCTTGCCAAGCAATTCTTGATTTTCTTTTCCTAGAAAAGCTTCTTGTCTGGAGTAACGCATATTTAACTTAAGTAAAAGAAGATTTTTAAATCTATTTTCCTTAATAATATTATGCTAGAACTTATCCAAGATATTCGTGGCTATAATGAGAATGCGGACTTTGATTTAATTACTAAAGCATATGAATTTGCAAAAAAAGCTCATTCTGGACAAGTACGTGAATCAGGAGAAGAGCACATTTCTCATTTAGTTGGTGCAGCTAGAATATTAATAAAATTAAAGGTTGATGATAAAACTATTGCTGCATGCTTATTACATGATATATTAGAAGATACAAATATTACTAAACAGCAATTAGAAAAAGAATTTGGAGAGGAGATTGCTTATTTAGTAGGGGGAGTAACTAAAATAGATAAATTAAGAATTTCTGACTTTAAAATCAGGCAGGCCGAAAGTATTAGGAAAATGTTATTTGCAACAGCTCAAGATATTAGAGTAATAATAATTAAATTAGCTGACAGAGTAGATAATATGTTAAGCTTGCAATATTTTCAAGAGGAAAAACAAAAAAGAATTGCTCAGGAAACTCTAGATGTTTATGCACCAATTGCTTATAGACTTGGATTGTTTAATATTAAATGGCAGCTCGAAGATTTAGCATTTCGTTATTTAGAGTCTAAAATTTATCAAGAATTGAAAGAAAAAGTAGCTCAAAAAAGAGAACAACGTGAACTCTATCTAGAAAAAATAAAATCAATTTTAGAAGAACAATTAACTAAGTATAATATTAAAGCTGAAATCAGAAGCAGGCCAAAAAGTTTTTTTAGCATTTACAGAAAAATGCAGAAAAAAGAAGTTGATTTTAATAAAATATATGATTTACTTGGAATTAGAATAATTACAAATGATGTTAAAGAATGTTATGAAGTTCTTGGAATAATTCATAATTTATGGAAACCTATACCAAGAGAATTCGATGATTATATAGCTAATCCTAAACCAAATATGTATCAAAGTTTACATACAGTTGTTGTTGGACCAGAAAAACAATTAATTGAATTTCAAATAAGAACTTACGAAATGGATAAAATCTCAGAAGAAGGTATAGCTGCTCATTGGCAATATAAAGATATTAAAGGCGATTTTAAATTTGATAAACAACTTTCTTGGCTTCGAGAAGTTATTGGATTAAAGGATAAATCAAGTCAAGAATTTTTTGAAACTTTAAAATTAGATTTATTTAGCTATAATATTTATGTATTTACACCCAATGGTGATATCATTGGATTACCAAAAGACTCAACTCCAGTAGACTTTGCTTATGCTATTCACACAGATGTTGGAAGCAGGTGCAGTGGAGCAAGAGTAAATGGTAAGTATGTAAATTTAAAACATGAACTTGAGAATGGTGATATTATAGAGATAATAACTTCAAAAAATCATATTCCTAGTAGAGACTGGCTTAAGTTTGTAAAATCTCAAAAAGCTAAAGAAAGAATAGTACATATGCTTAAAATTCATCAAAATATTCCCGCTAAAAAATTTACTGAATTAGAAGAGATTAAACAAAGTTTAATTCAAGCTGATATTAATTTTAATGAATCTAAATTAGCTGAATGTTGTAATCCTTTACCAGGTGATATTATAGTTGGGTATGCTACTAAAAATAATAAAATTAGCATACATAAGCAAAATTGCGATAAACTAAGTAATTTAAAATTAAAAAAAGTTAATGTGAAATGGAAAGAAATTCCTGAGTCAAGTATTAATTTAAAGATTTTAGCTTTAGATAGAGTTGGATTATTCGCGGATATTTTATATAATGTAGCTCAAATTGGTATTAATGTTGATAAAGCTAATGTTGATACAATAAATAAAGATTTGGCAGAATGTAATTTAAAACTCGAGCTAAATAAATTAGAGGATGTAAGGAAAATTGTTGAAAGGATTAAGAAGATGGCTGATGTTAAAAAAATAAGTATTAGTTAAACAAAGAATAAGCCTGTGACAATATTAGCTAGCCTATAAGAAAATGATTTATTAACATTAAATTTTACATCTAATTCTCTTTCTAATATATTAATTAAAATATTACCCTTAAATGTTCTAGCCTGAATTTGAAATTTTGTAATTACTTTAGCAAGATCGTCATCTTCTTGAACACTTAATAAAGTTCTAAAATCATCTGCTGTTCCAAAAAATACTATATCAGCTTTCCCAGAATCTTTAAGCTCTAATTTACCCTGCTTATTTAATATTAAAATGAAATTTTCATTGGTGTCAAGAGTTTTAATCCCAATTCTTATTGGCAAAGTAAAAGAAAGTTTTCCAACCTCAACTCCCGAATAATTATTTACATATTCTGTTGTATCTTCTATTAATGCTGCATTTACAAGAGTTAATGAAAGTAAAAATATTATCAATAATTGTAATTTCATTTTTTTATTTTAGTTGTTTTATTTTTTTTATAAGCTTTTTTGTTGCTTCTTCTACAGTTAAACCTTTTGTATTTAATATTATATTGTAAAGTTTTTTATTCCTATAATCAATACCATACTCATGTTTATAATGTTTTAATTCTTCTCGTTCCCTAGCTAAAGTTTCATGTAAAGCTTTTTTATAACTTATTTTATCACGTCTAGCAATTCTATTAACTCGAGCTTTTAAAGGTGCGTATAAATAAATTCTAATATGAGCATTTTTAATTAAATAAGCTCCTAATCTAGAATCAATAATACAATTTTTATTTTTCTTAGCAATTCTCTTTTGTTCTTCATCTAAGTAATTTACTAATTTCTCTTGTTTAGTTAAATCTAAAACAGAAATTTTTTTCTTTTTTGCAATACTTCTAAAAATATCACCCATTGAATAATGTTTTAAATGTAAATGTTTAGCAAGTTCTTTTGCAACAGAAGTTTTTCCAGAACCAGGTAAACCTGTAATTGTAATTATCATAAAATTAAGAAAAATTTTATCTATATTAAATTATTCTTTTTCGTTCTTCATTATTTAATAACCAAACTTTTTCACCACAAAAATGATAACCCTCAGGACAATTTCTACGAGAATCAGCTTTGTAAGCAATATCACAAGGGGCACCAAACCATTTACCAATTAATGGATGTACTTTTGTAATCTGGTCTACTTCATCTGATGTGGCTTGCCAAATTTCTTTTTGTGCATTATAACAAAGTCTTTCAACAAATTTTTTTCTTAAATGAAGCAAGCTTCCAGATTCTATAAATCTTATAGGATAAGCATTGGGAAGCAAATAAGCAACATATTGTGAATTAGCATTATTTTCCAATAAATAATTTATATTATTAAAAATAAGTTTCATGGTAGCTTTATATGTACTTAAAGCTTTTTCATCATCTTTTATCAAATCAGGAATAATATAATCTGGTTCTCCGAAATAATGCTGCATTATAAATGGTCTACTACCAAGAACTCCGCGATGTCTTTGATCCTGAGAATCGGCACTATGACTTAATTTTTTCTTAAATGTATAATAAACATTATTTAAAGCCCTAGTTATCTTACTCATCATTGTAATATTTAAAGGCCCTAACAAATAAGGGTCTTTAGCCGGATTTAATAGTAAATAAACAGCTTCTTCATCACTTAATTCTTGTTCAGTTAATCCAAATTCAGTTCTTAATGAATCACCTAAAATACGATAAGGATTATTTGGATGGTCAATTAATTTTGATATATGATCTTTTAAAGATTCATCAAATTCTTCAACAAATTTTCTATTTCTATGAAAATCTATTTTATCCCCTTTATATTTTTCTATTAATCTATGTTCTAAAGTATCCTCAAATTTTATTGAATTCTTAACCATTAAAATATTTGGGTCGAATTTTTTGGCTTCATTAATCATTTCATTAACAACAATTCTTGCTTCTTCTGATACATCACACATCTCTGCGCAATAATAATAACGTTGTAATGTTAAAGTATTAATCGTATGATATAAGTGAGATTTAGTTGCAATAGGTAAAACATATCTTGTTATTTCTTGGGTTTTTCTGTTTACTTCTCTATCACCTTCTTCTGTACCTTTATCTTTTGGGAATAATCTATAATATTTTTGTTCTACAGTTGGTTTAAGCATTTCAAATAAACCATTATCAACAAGTAATTGAAATTCTAAAGTTTCTTTATACACCAAATTTAAATCATTGTTTCGAAAATCTGGGATTACAAAATCATCTAATGTCATTTTTCTATATTTTCTATCAAATCTTTGGCTATCTTGATTAGAATTATGGAACGGTTGATCATGAAATAATGACCATATTAATAATCTTGAAACACCGCTTATACCAAAAACAAGGTGTGCGTGGCCAAAGGGAGTGTGGTGTTCTGCGTTATATAGTTGTATTCTTAATCTATCCCAGTGTTCTCTTGTCTCACCTTTTTTAATACCAACATCTTTTGGTTTAATAAGTTCTGGGGAATAACAACTTCTAGCTGATGCAACAGCTAAATCGCTTGGATTTTCTATTATATCAATTAGTTCTATATTTGGTTTACTTGATAAAAATACCATTTAACCCCAAGCTAGATAAAAAGTAAAAATATTTAAAGATTTATATAAAATAAAAACTATTTTGCATAGTAAATTTTAAAAATAGGTAGTATAACAAAACATAGGGGTTTAATATGATTAATGTTGAAAAGGCTATAAATGATTTAAAGCGAGGTAAATTTGTAGTAATTAGAGATAGTAACAATAGAGAGAATGAAGCTGATTTGACAATAGCTGCAAAATTCGTTAATAAAAAAAAATTAACTTTTTTATTAAAATATACTTGCGGACAAGTTTGCGTTCCTATGAGTTTAAAGACTTCTAAAAAATTGGGATTAAAATTAATGACTAAAATTCCGAAAAATGATAAAAGAAGTTGTAATTTTACTATACCAGTAGATTCTAAAGAAGGTGGTACAGGAATAAGTGCTCATGATAAATATTTAACTATAAAAAATTTAGTAAATTATGAAAAAGATAAATTAAAAACACCAGGGCATACATTTCCAGTAACTGCTAGGGATAATGGTGTATTTGAAAGACAGGGACATTCAGAGGCGTCTTTTGATTTAATTAGGTTAAGCAAAATTGACCCAGAAATAGCTGTGATATGCGAATTGATGAATCGCAGACAGGGAAAACCATTAAGAGGCAAGCAATTAGAAGAATTTAGTAATAGGTATAAAATCCCAATTGTAGAGGTAAATGATATTGCTAATTATCGAAAACAAAATGAATAAACTAAAAAGTCCGGATAAAACAAAGACTATAACTCAAGAAAAATTAGAAAGCTATTTTAAAATAACTAAGCAAGCAATTGAAATTGCTTCTAAAGCAAATTCTAATTTCGATATAAAAATTAAAGAAGATTTTTTAGATATGATTACCCGTTATTATAAAGATGCTCAATATTTTAAAGAAAAAGGTGAAATAGTTAATGCGTTTGCTGCTTTAAATTATGCACATGGTTGGTTAGATGCTGGCGCAAGATTAAAAATTTTTGATGTTAAAGACTCAAGATTATTTACAGTTTAAAATGGCATGGTTAAATATTTTATTTTGTGATACTTCTACTGAAAGAGGTTATAATATTGAAGAAATAATAAATAATTCGGATTTTTCTGAATGTACTGTTTTTATTACATCGACCAGAAATATGGCATCTGAACTCATAGAAAGTGGTCAATTATTTAGTGTTATGATAATAGGCTATGATCTCAATAAAATTGGAGATGGTAATGACGCAATAAATTTTATTAAAAAGTATCGCAATATTCCTTCTATTTTTCTTGACAATCCTCGTGGTATAATTTCAAGAGCTGCAGAAAATTATGCGACTATAACCCTTAATAAAAATAATGTCTATTATGGGTTAAATGAAGCTATTGTTAAGATAATAAAAGATAAAAATAATCCTGTGGATTAATAAAAAATTTTACTCTTCTTCAGAGCCTAGTAGCTTTACTAATTGACGCCTAATAACAGTTTCTTCTTTAGAAAATATTTTCCCTTTAAGTCCATCTATTTGACCAATTAAACCATTGTACATATCACTTCCTCGAGGATGGTGCTTTAATATTTTCATAATTCTATTTATACCTTGTAAAGTTTCTGTTATGCTCCTTTCAACATAGATATGATCTTCTATTCTTTTACCCAATTCTTGATAAGAACATTTCCCATAATAAAATTGTACACCAAGCTCATATACTAGTTGATCCATCAAATGATTTGTTCTCATTTTAGGGTCATTAAACTTAAAGGAATTTGTTTTCATTTCTAAAGAATCTATAATTTCATTTACATTAACATTCTTTAAATCTGTTAAAATTTTAGTTAAACCTTCGGCAATCTTAACAGCATTTCCTATTCTTAATGTAGCATCTCTTTGTGGGATATAAACAATATCTGATTTTTTTATTTCTAAAGATGTTACCACTGTATTTAATCCAATTAATTTATATCTTTTATTTTTGTTATTTACCCTTTCAGCTAATTCACGAATATTTTCTGCATTAGTTAATTTATTATAATAAATTAATTCTGGCATTTTACCCCCAATATCAGATATAGATAAATAGATTTAAATAGCTTACTTTAATTTAACTACTTTTTTAGTATCTTTAGATTCTAGAATTTTTAATTTGGCATCTTTAAATTCATAACTTAATTCTTTGCCATTATTTAATAAATGTAAAAATATAGCTAATGCTGAAACCTCTGAAATTGGTTGATGTGTTACAGCAATATTATAATCAGCTAATTTATAATATATTGGTTCAACTTTTTCTCCTCCAACAATTATTATTAAATTTTTATTTTTTAATTTATTTACATTTTTCTCAACGTTTAGACCATAACAAGTTAAATGAACTATTGTAAATTTATCTTTATTTTCCTTAACAAACTTTATTGGATCCTTACAATATTCTATAGTAAGTTTACCACCAAATTGTTCGCTTACTTTATTAATACTATTTTCTAAATTAGAATCTTTTTCACCAGAATAATAAATCTTATCAGCTAAAAATGCTCTAGCAGTTAAAGCTACATGTGTCGAAATCCTTTTATCACGAAATATCCTATGATTTAATCTAAGTACAATTATCATAATATTGTTAATTATTAACATTATAAAAAGATTTTTAAATTAATAAAAATGTAAAATGCTATGAATTTAGAGAATTTTTATGAAAAAAACTATAAAAAATTGATGATAATTTCATATTTGATATTATTAGTTAGTTTAGTTTTTGTTATAACTAATGTAATTAAAACAGGATATCCTTTTGATCGTGATATTAGCTTAAAGGGTGGTGTTTCTGCCACGATTTACAAAGAAGATTTAAATTTAGACGAGATAGAAGATTTTCTTAAGCAAAATGTAAATGACTTTAATGTAAGAAGATTAACTGATTCTAATACGGGCAAGCAAACTGGTTTAATAATTGAGGTAGCTGATATTAATGAACAAGAGCTAAAAACATTATTAGCAAAAAAGATTAACATTGATTATGAGAATAAAGATGAGTTTGATGCAAGTGCAACAAGTGAGGAATTTGGTAGAAGTTTTTATCAAGGTTTAATGATTGCTATATTATTTGCTTTTGTTTTAATGTCTATTGTTGTATTTATATCATTTAGAACTTTTATTCCTAGCATAGCTGTAATATCAGCTGCTTTAACAGATATTTTAGCAAGTTTAGTTGTAATTAATTTGCTTAATATTAAGTTATCAGCAGCTGGTGTTGTTGCTTTCTTACTTGTTATAGGTTATTCAATTGATACAGATATCTTGCTTACAACAAGATTATTGAAAAGAAGAGAAGAAGGCAATTTATATGAAAGACTAAAACATAGCATTACAACTGGATTAACAATGACGATAGCTGCAATTGCTGCTCTAACAACTGGATATTTTATTGCAATAAGTGAACAATTAAAACAAATTTTCTTAGTAATTATAATTGCTTTAGTTTTTGATATAATTTCAACATACTTTGGTAATGCTGGAATATTAATCTGGTATATGAAAAAGAAAAATATAACATGAAACTTAAAACATTATTAAGATTTAGAGTAATTTTCTTATTATTTTTTATTATAGTAAGCATAATTGCAATAAATCCAAAATTTAATGCTGAAGGTGTGGCAATAAAAGCTGTTGATGTAAATAGTACAGCAAGTTTAGCCGGAATTAAAGCCCAGCAAGATTTAACATTAACTAATCGTGAAATAATTAAAGCTATTAACAATATTGAAATTAATAATTTAAATGATTATAATAAAGCTCTAAACTCAGTTAAAGATAATGAAGTAGTAAGAATTACAACCAATAAAAATCAATACATCATGCTAAAGACTGGTGATTTGGGGTTAACAGTTGATAAAGTATCAAGTTCAAATTTAAGACGTGGTTTAGATTTACAAGGTGGTACTCGTGTTGTACTCGAGCCAGAAGAGAAGCTAAGTAAACAAGATGTTTCTGATTTAATTAAAACCATGCAAAATAGATTAAATGTTTATGGTTTAACTGATATAAAGATTAGAGAAGCTACCGACACATTAGGAAATAGTTTTATTATCGTTGAAGTTGCAGGAGCAAGTAAACAAGAAGTTCGTGATTTAATTGCTTCACAAGGTAAATTTGAAGCAAAAATCGGAAATGAAACAGTTTTTATTGGAGGCAAGAAAGATGTTATTTTTGTTTGTAGAGAAGATGCAACTTGCGCTGGAATAAGACAATGTAATCAAATTAATAATGAAGAATGGCAATGTGTTTTTGAATTCCAGATTAAATTAAGTAATGAAGCGGCAAAGAAACATGCTCAAGTAACTGATAAATTAGATGTAAATTTAAGTGCAACTGGAAACTATCTAAGCAAGCCTTTAGATTTATATTTAGATGATAAATTAGTTGATAGCTTACAAATTTCTTCTAGCTTAAAGGGCCAAGAAGCAACTGACATAGTAATTTCTGGACCTGGTTTTGGTGCAACAAGAGATGATGCAATAAAAGATGCTACATTAAATATGAATAAACTTCAAACTATTTTAATTACTGGAAGCTTACCTGTAAAATTAAATATTGTCAAATTTGATACAATAAGTCCTGTATTAGGAGAAGCATTTAGCAAAAATACAATTAAAGTAATTTTATTTAGTATATTAGCTGTAGCATTAGTTATATTTATACGTTACAGAAACTTGAAAGTTGCTTTACCATTATTACTAATCTCGAGTTCAGAAATTTTAATTATACTTGGGATATTTGCTTTAATTAAATATAATATTGATTTAGCTGCTATTGCGGGTATTATCGCAGCTGTTGGTACTGGAGTAGACGATCAGATTGTTATAGCAGATGAAATTATTTCTAGTAAAAAAAGAAAAGAAGTATTAAGCTTAAAGCAACAAATTAAAAGAGCTTTCTTTATTATAATGGTAGCTTACTTTACTGGTATAGCATCGATGATACCATTATTCTGGGCTGGTGCTGGTTTGTTTACTGGATTTGCAATTACAACTATATTAGGAATTTCTATTGGTGTTTTTATAACTAGGCCTGCATTTGCTGCCATAGTAGAAAGTTTTGAAGAAAGTTAACGCCAGAGCGAGGATTCGAACCTCGAAGTCCTTTCGGACGGCAGTTTTCTTTATGAAGTTCGAGACTGCTGCAATACCGTTATGCGACCCTGGCAAAGTTTTTTAAATTAATGAAAGTTTAAAATTTTATGTATTTATCCATGCATTTTATTTTAACTTTATTATTAGCATTATTACTTTTTCCTATTTATAAATATAAAGTTTTATTATTATTTATATTCGGATTTTTTATTGACGTAGATCATTATTTATTTGACGTTGTAAAAGATAAGAAATTTAGTTTAAAAAAATCTTATTTAGCACATATGAACCTTAATATTGTTTTAAAAGATCAGCTTCATATTTTTCATGTTGTAGAGTTTTGGATTTTAGCCTTAATATTAACTTTAATTTTTTATAGTGAACTTACTTTATTATTATTTATAGGATTAATATTTCATTTATTTTTAGATTTTATTTATTGGGTTTTTAATAAAAAATATATTAGACATACAAGGGCATTATCCTTAATAGCTTGGTTAATTAGAAATAAAAAAATTAAGTTTTAATTTTATTTTTTTATTAAAATTGATTTAAGTAAAGTGATAAATACGATCAAAATTAAAGGTCCAAAAAACGCACCAATAAACCCTAATAAGCTAATCCCACCAAATACTCCTAATACAACAAAAACAGGATGAATTTTAGATTTATAACCAATTAATTTTGGTTTAATTATTGTTTCTAATCCTGAAATAAATAAAGCGCCATAAACTAAAAGTCCAATTCCATTAAATGAATCATTATTAATTATTTTAATTACACCAATAGGACCCCAAATCAAGGTATTTCCTATTCCCGGCAAGATGCTTACTATTAATACAAGTAAACCCCATAGTATAGGACTACTAACTTTAAATATTAAAAATCCTATTGTAGAAGTTATTCCGATTATTATTCCCGTTAAAATTAAACCGTAAACAATTGCATGTGTAACATTTTTGAATTCACTTACAACTGTATTTTTATGTGCCTCGGTTAAGGGAATTAAACCTTTTATATCTTTGACAATTTTTTCTCCATCTTTTAGAAAATAGAAAAACAAAAATAAAGTAATAAAAGCATTAATCAAAAATTTAGGTATCGCGATTATCAAATTAGAGCTTTCACTTATAATGAAGCGAAACACTTTATCTACAGCATCTAAAACATAACCCGGCAAATTAATTTCTCCTGATCTAAAATTATTATATAATAATAAAGATTCTTTCACAAGAGAATTAACAACAAAAAACGTTGGTATTATTATGATAATTATTAACAAAATAGTTATTATAAAAGCTGAAATATAATCTTTTTTAATTACTGAATTAAGTTTTTTATACCAAGGATGAAATAAATAAGCTAAAACTAAACTACTTAATATTCCCGTTAAAAAATTTTTAACAACAAGAAATGCTAATACTGCAATTATGATAAAAGCTGCTATAAACAAATACTTAGCATACTTTTTAAGAACTTGGTCTTTCATTATTTATTATAAGGAAAAATTGTTTATAAATGTTATGAAAATAAAAAACGGCTTTGCACAATTATTAAATCCTGTACAATAATTAGTCTTTCTGCACAAAAAATAATTATAAACAAGTTTTATTAATTTATTTATTATATAAAAATTATGGACATAGAACCTATAAATCTTGAAGAAGTATTCAAGTTGCACCAAAATGGTTTTAAAGTAATTTTAGGTGTTAGAACGCAACATACCACTTCTTATAACGGAAGTCCAACTGGAAATCCAGAACATTGGGATGATCCATGTATACTAGTTAATTTAGATGAAGAAGCGACCCTTATTGAAATTATCGAAGAAGATCGTACTCGATATGAATCATTAGTTGAAGAAGGCTTAGCAGAACACGATGGTTTTGGGAATAAAAATCCAATAATAGGTAAATATAGATTTATTGTTGATTTTGGAGGCATTTGGAGCGAATATTCTTGGGAGAGTTTATATGAAGATATGTATAATTTTTACTTTTTGAAAAAAAGCCTCCCTATGCCAGAACGAATAGAAGGATTTTTCTATCTTAAAAAATGTGCAGAGGTTTATTTTGCACAAAAACAGGGCTAGTTAATGTGCAAAGCCATAAAAAACAATATATTTATAAATGTTTTAAATTGCTAAATTTTATCCCGTTATACTACCTAGTGTAGGAGGGCACATGAATAAAGAAAATTTACTTAACATAATAAAACAATTAAAGAATTCTAGTAAAAGAAAGTTTAATCAAAAAGTTGATTTAATTATTAATCTTAAGGATATTAATTTAAAAAAGCCCGAAGAAAATGTTGATTTATTTATACCATTGCCAAATAATCCTGGAAAGCAAGTAAAGATTTGTGCTTTAGTTAGCAAGGAATTAAAAGAACAAGCAAATATTTTTGATAAAGTTATTTCAAAAGAAGAATTTAATGATTATGAAGATAAAAAAGTATTAAAAAAATTAACTAAAGAATTTGATTTCTTTGTTGCACAAGCTAATGTAATGACTGATGTCGCAAAAGTATTTGGTAAGACTTTAGGTCCTCATGGAAAAATGCCTAATCCTAAATCGGGTGCTGTTATTACCCCAACTACAAATTTAAATGAGTTAAGAGAAAAACTACAAAGAACAGCTAGATTAAAAACAAAAAACGAGCCAATAATAAAAGCAATAGTTGGTAATCAAAATATGAAAGAAGAAGAGATTGTTGATAATATAATTATAATATATGACGCATTAATACATAGCTTGCCTCAAGGTCAAGCAAATATTAAAGATATTATATTAAAATTAACAATGAGCAAACCAATTAAATTAGAAAAATGAAACATGTAAGCGAGAAAAAGAAAAAAGAATTACAATATATAAAAGAATTACTTACTCAGTACGATGTAATTGGGATAGCTGATTTAACAAATTTACCTAGTCCACAACTCCAAAAATTAAAAAAGAAATTAGAAAATAAATTAAAAATAAAGATTACTAAAAAAAGATTAATTAGCTTAGCAATTGATGAAATTAAAAATAAAAATTTATCAGGATTAAAACCTTATCTAAATAAATCAATACCTGCATTAGTATTAAGTAATGAAGATCCTTTTAAGTTATATAAATTAATTAAAGAAAATAAATCCACAACTACAGCTAAACCAGGTCAAATATCTCCTAAAGATTTAACAATTGAACCAGGCCCAACTAATTTTCCTCCAGGACCTGTAATAGGTGAGCTTGGTGCAATAGGATTAAAAACAGCTGTCGAATCTGGTAAAATAGTAATTAAACAAGGCAAAACAGTAGTTAAACAAAATGAAATAATAAAACCAGAAGTAGCTGCAATATTAGCAAAGCTTGGTTTTGAGCCAATTGAAATTAGTCTAAATTTATTAGGATTTTATTATAATAATTTAGTTTATGATAAAAGTACATTAGATATAGATGAAGAATCTTACTTACAAAATATTAAATTAGCATATGCACAAGCTTTAAAACTTGCTGAACATATTCAATATATTAGTAAGGATAATATTAAACAATTATTACAAAAAGCATATTTACAAGCTAAATCATTATCTTTAAAAGAAAATATTACGGTGGATGAGACTTATAAAGAAACTAAAGTTGAAAAGATTAAAGAACAACCTCAAGAAGAGATAAAAGAAATTAAGCAAGAGGAAAAGCTAGAAAAAGAAGAATTAGAAGAGAAAGAAGAAAAGAAAGAAGTTAAAAAAGAAGACTTTGTTGGTTATAGAGAAGAAACTGTTAAAAAGGCTCAAGAAATACTAACTAAATTACAAGATGAAAAAATAAAAGAGCAAGAAAAACCCAAACATAAAAGTATGTGGGATTAATGATTAAGGAGGAATAAAAACATGGAGTATATATATGGCGCTTTATTATTGCATAAAGCTGGACAGCAAATTAATGAAGCAAATGTCAAAAAAGTCTTAGAAGCAGCTGGAACTAGGGTAGATGAAACTAAGGTTAAAGCTTTAGTTATTTCATTAGAAAATGTAAATATTGAAGAAGTAATTAAAGAAGCTACAGTTACTCAAGTAGTAGCACAACCAGTAGAAGCTAAAGTAGAGAAAGAAGAGAAAAAAGAGGAAAAAGTAAGTGAAGAAACAGCAGCTGCAGGACTCTCAAGTTTGTTTGGCTAAGGCTAAAACAAAAAATGACAATTTACAGTAATCTAGACTTAATATGGAAAAGAAAGAATTACTTAGCAAGCTTAATAATTTAAAGAATGAAATTAATCAGTTAAGGAATAGGTTAAATAGTATTAGCAAAGATAAAGAGCTCTGGTTTAATAAAAAAGAATCATTAAAGCACGAAATTCAAAATATAATTAATGAATTTAAAACAAAAAAACAAGAAAAAGATGATTTAAATTTAGAAATAAAAAAGTCACAAGATGAAAGAGATAATTATAATAAAAAGGTTAAAGAATTAATTGAAAAGATTAAAATTCTAAATCAAAAAAAACTTGAATTTATTAAAAAACATAAAGTTAAAATTAATATTGATGTTATAAAGCAAAAGATTGAGGAATTAGAGTTTAGAATTGAGACAGAGGCTTTAAAATTAAATCGAGAAAATAGATTAATGAAGCAGATTAAAGATTTAAAAAAAATTTATAATGAAAATTATGAACTAAAAGTTATTCTTGATGAAATCAATAGTTTAGATAAAGATATAAAAGATAATAGAAAAAAAGCAGATGAATTACATAATAAATTAAGTGAATTAAGTAAATCAAGAGGCTATGATTACTTGAGAGAGTATTCTAAAAAAATAGATGACTTAAAAAAAGTTCAGCAAGAGGCATTCAATAATTTTATTAAGCTTAAAAATGAATTCTTACAAGTTAATAATGAATTAAAATCTAAACTTAATGAGGCTGCTTTAATAAAAAAAGAAATCGATGAAATTAATAGAAAAGATAAAATGGAAAAACAATTGAAAGCTGAAACTGAATTTAAAGAAAAGGAAAAACTAGTTGAGGAAAAACTTAAGACAAGTAAAAAACTAACAAAAGATGATTTAATCTTTTTACAAAATGAACCCAATAATAAATGAAATTTTGTTAAGCTTATTACCTATTTCAGAATTACGTGGTAGTATTCCTTATGCAATTAGTCAAGGTGTTAATCCCGGATTAGCTTTTGTTGTTGGAGTAATATCAAATTTCTTAGTAGCCCCAATATTATTTTTTTTCCTAGATAATTTACATAAATATTTTTTAAAAATCAAAACTTATGAAAAGTTATTTAATAAATATGTTGAAAGAAATAGAAAAAAATTTGAAAAGCATGTTGGAACTAAATTTGAATTTTGGGCTTTAGTAATCTTCATAGCTATACCCGCCCCATTAACCGGTGTATATTCTGCTACTATAATAGCTTGGTTTTTTAATTTGAAAAGAAGAAAATCTTATTTAGCATTATTTTTAGGTACATTAGGTGCTGGCATAATTGTTACATTAATTACTTTAGGAATAATTAGTTTATTTTAGTAAGTTATTTAAGTTAAATTAATTTAACAAGATAATGAAAAAATATTACTATTATTTATTTGGATTAATTGCTTTAATAATTAGTTTTATTTTTGATAAGCAAATTATTAGTTTTATTGTAGCGAATAGATTAGAATTTTTAAATAAATTTTTCATATTATTAGATTATATTAATGGATTTGTAATATTTATAATTAGTTTAGCAATATTATATTTTAATAAAGACAAGAAAAGAATTCCTTACTTAATATTAGCATTTTTATTTTACGCTGTAATAGTATTTTTCTTAAAAGAATTTATAGCAAGACCAAGACCATATACTTTTGGTATTTATGCATTAATTCCAGATACAAATTTTAGCTTTCCAAGTGGTCATACTACTGCTATTTTTACAGCTTTGCCATTTATGAAGAAATTTAAGAATATTTATTATATTTATATTATATTTGCAATATTAATAGCGTTTTCAAGGATTTATCTTGGGGTACATTATTTAAGTGATGTAATAGCTGGTATTTTACTAGGATTATTAATAAGTAATTTTATATTAAAAAAAGGCAAAATATGGTAAGAAACACTACCGAAAGGTTTAAATATGGGTTATAACTCTCAAATAATAACATACTTTAGGGGGTCTTAATAAAATGAAAAAATTTACAATTATTAGTATATTGGTTTTATTTTTAGCTATTTTAGCATTTAATGT
>CAYHTT010000004.1:0-35643 GCA_964359725.1 Candidatus Woesearchaeota archaeon
GAGATAATAAATCAAGCAGACTTTACTTTACGTACAAGATTATGTTATCCTTATCAAACTAAAGTTTTGACAGATGTTTGCATTAAATCATTGATTGGAGAAGAAGCTGATGAAGGAGTTTGTGATTTAGCTGGAGAAAAATTAGCTAGTGGAGATGTTTCTTCTGCACCAATACAAGTAACTTCTTTAACACAACAAACTCGTGGAAGCGATCAAGTAAGAATTGATATTGTAATAGAGAATAAAGGTCCTGGAGATGTATTTTTAATAGACGAAACTTGTGAAAACTTAGATAATGATGTAAAAAGACTAAATGCTAAAAATAAAGTTAAAGTAAAAGTAAATAGTCCAGTAGATGTAAAATGTAGCTTTAGAACAGGTGAGCCAAGTAATCAAGGTGTAGTTGTATTAGATGATAATACAAAAAAAGAAACATTAAGTTGCTGGAAAGATGTTGAAGAAACTATTGTTGATAAATTGAGTTTGGAATTAAGCTATTTATACAGAGATCAAGCAATTAAAGAAGTCACAATTTTCCAAGGTAGAAGTTAACTTTATCAATTTTCTTTTATATTTATTTTTATACAATAAAGAAAATTTAAAATGGAAATTATAAGTGACCTTGAAATACACAGTCGATTCGCAAGGGCATGCAGTACCCAAATTAATATAGAGAATTTAGAAAAATATGCGAGAATTAAGGGTATTAATTTACTCGGAACAGCTGATTTTCAACATCCGTTATGGAATAAAGAGATTAAAGAAAAATTGACTGAAGATGAAAACGGAATTTTGTGGACTAAAACAGGATTCCCATTTATTTGGCAAACCGAAATTTCTTTAATGTACAGTCAAGATGGTAAAGGAAGAAGAATTCACTTTTTAATTTATTCTCCTAATAAAGGAGTTTCAGATCAAATAATAGAAGCTCTATCTAAAAAAGGTAGACTAGATTATGATGGTAGACCAATTTTTGGATTTTCTGCAATAGAATTAGTTGATATGATGATAAGCATTAGTAATGATATTGAAATAATTCCTGCGCATGTCATGACCCCGTGGTTTGGATTATATGGAAGCAAATCTGGTTTTGATTCCTTAAAAGAATGTTTTCAAGATAGTGTAAAACATATTCATGCAATTGAAACAGGGATGAGCGCAGATCCAAAAATGTTATGGCGTTTAGACGAGAATGTAAATCTAGTTAGTTTTTCAGATATGCATAGTTTTTGGCCCTGGCGTATTGGAAGAGAATGTACTATTTTTGATACCAAATTAAAATATAAAGACATACTAAATGCTATTAGAACAGGTGAAGGATTAAAAGAAACTATTGAAGTAAATCCAGCTTATGGTAAATATCATTATGATGGCCATCGCAATTGTAATGTTAGCTTTAGTCCAAAAGAAACAAGAAAATTAAATGGAAAATGCCCTGTATGTAAAAGATCATTAACTATTGGAGTACAATATAGAATAGATGAATTAGCAAAAAAAGATGAAGGCTATATTCCAGAAAATTCTAAACTCTTTAAATCTTTAATACCTTTATCTGAATTAATTGCTGCAGTCTATAATTATAAACAATTATTCTCTAAAAATGTTTGGAGTATTTATAATAAATTAATTTCAAGATTTGGTAATGAATTTAATATTTTACTAAATACAAATGAAAAGGATTTACTTGAGATAATAGATAAAAAATTAGTTGATGTTATTTTACTTAATCGTGAAGGTAAATTAAAAATCAAACCCGGTTACGACGGAGTTTATGGACAAATTATCTTGGACAGAAAAGAAATACAAACTAGTTATAAAAAAGAACAAAAATCATTAGAAGAATTTTAACCTATGTAACTTGTTTCGTCCTTAATCTTTAAACTTGGAGGCAATTTTATAATCTTTTTAGTTCTAATTTCTTTTTCAATATCCTGAATTTCTTTATCTAATTTATCTAACTCAAGATTTAAATTTAATTTTTTGTTTAAAATATTTAATATTTCACGAGAGCCTTTTATACCAAGGTAATTTGGATGACCAAATGTCTGAGCAAGTAAAGCAATAGCAGGAATATTTTTCTTTCCAGCTAATCCAACTAATAATCCAGTAACACCTATAATTGGTCCTACTACGCCAAATATTTTTTCATCAAGATTTTTTGTTTTATACCTCTTAATTACATCTTGGTTATTAGCAGTACAATAAACAATCGGATTTCTAGGAATCTTTGGCATGCCAATACCACCCATTGTTATTATTTCTTTTCCTTTGTATTTTTCAAATATATCTAATACAATATTACAAAAATTATAACAAGCTTCTTCATTTAATGGTTGTATATCACCAGCAACAAACATTATATCTTGTTTTTCCATTTTTTTATAATACACATTTATTACGGGTAAATCAATTAAATTAAATTCATTTACAAAAACAGAATTTGGAAATGATGTTGAATAAATCTCAATAAATTTTTTAGCCTTTAAAGTATCAATCATAAAATCTGCTGCTATCTTGCCAACATTTCCTATACCTGGTAATCCCTCTATTAAAACTGGATTATTTAATTCTGGTTTACCAAACTGTCTTACTTCAAATCCCATTTTCTTGCTTTTAATCTGTATTTTTGATATTTATCTTCTATGCTAAATTTTGCAGGTTTTGGTGAGAGTGTTTTTTTATTGCAATTAGGACATTCATCTTTTAATGTATAAATATTACAACTATTACATTTAAGTATTTCTACTTTCATGCTCTAATAAACTCTGCCTTACCTTTTAATTTTTTCATAAACTCTAATGCAGATAATGAAGCTTCTCTTAATATTGATTCTGCTGTTTTATAATCTTTAGCTTTTACTAAAATTCTATATCTCGGAGCACCAACATAAGTTATTTTAATAGCGTTTTTATTAAAGTTATTAACATGTTCTAAGGTTTTTTTAATTAATTCAATTCCATTACTAGCATCACTTTCTAATTTTAATATTCCCGTAATACTAACTTCTATAGGTTTTATTTTCTCTTTTACAATTTCAGTTAATGTATTAGCAATATTATTCGGGATGTTAAGTTTTTTAAAATCAGCTTTATCATTTACAATATCATAAAAAAATGAAGTTAAATTACCATAAGAATTAATTATATTATAGCCCGCTTTTTCATAAATAGTTTTTAAATCCATTTTTAATTTTTTCCCAACGTCTTCAAGAATTTTTTCAGCTTTTTGTTCTTGTTCAAATTCCTTAACCTTATTAATTCTTTGAGCTTGATTAACTCTTCTTAAAGATAAATCAATATAACCCTTGGCTTTATCAATATTAAGAACTTTACAAACAACTTTTTTATTTTCTCTTACATAATCACGAATATTTCTTATTCTACCTGCAGCTATCTCAGAAATATGAATCATTCCTTCTTTTCCATATTCATCTAAATCAACAAATGTAGAATGGGGCAAGATTTTTTTAACTGTACATAATACAATATCATCCGATTCTGGATAATCCGGCTTTTTATAAAACATTTTTACTCAAGTACCTCAAGAATTCTGGCTTTTATTTTCGCTTTTCCACCAGCGGGTGTTGCTAATGTGGTATTACAAACTAAGCAATTTACTATAGTTGAGGCTTTTCCAAATATTATTTGTTCATTTTTACACTTACTACAACGAACTTTTACAAACTTACTTGTTGGTTCCTTTATAAGTTCCATTTTATTCAAATACAACCTTTTTCATTCTTATACCATAACGTTGTAAACTTGATTTTTTGCATACATTACAAGTAAATTTTAAATTTGTTTTTTTACTTGTTTTGGCACCAGTCATTTTAAATTGTGATATAGCTGGTTTTGAGCCCCATTTTCCTAAATTACCATATCCCCTGCCTAAACCCCGTTTTAAAGCTCTAGCTATACTACCTTTTTTTAATGTTCCTCTTTCTTTACCTTTAACTTGAAATATCTTATGCAAAGTGTGTTTGCCACAATGTACACAGTAACGCTTAATTTCTTTTGGTAATTTCATATTGGTTCAGCCCTTTTATTTTTTATTAATAAATCAGCAACTTTTATTGGTAATGAAGCAATATATTCTTCTTCAAATGGACCATATTCATTTAAGTCATCCCCAATAAATTTTGGCACTGCTTGAATAAATCTTATAAGCCTTGTTTCTTCGCTTTTTATTTCTTTTGGTAGTTCTTTTTCAAATACATTATCTAATGCTTTTTTAGAGTTTTTTAATACTACAACAATATTATTGAATAATTCCTTTTCTTCTTCTAATAAGTTATCTTCTTTTATGTTATTTGTTTTAGCAGCAGATAAGGCTAAATTAATTATTTTAGACTCACGTTTTTCATAAAGCTCCTTAATTAATTTTTTGACATTATCTATTTGTTTTTGAGTTTTTTCTATTTCTTTTTGTGCGAATATGCTAGATTTTTGTTTTTGCGACTCAAGCAATAATAATTTTTCTTTTAAGTATGCTTTAAAATCATTAAAGAATGTTTTATCTAATTTTTGTAATTCTGGCTTAGATTTTTCTCTTCTTAAAATATCATATAGTATTTCGTAACTAATTACATTATCCATATTATCTTAGATAAAGAAAATATTATTAAATCTTTTGTATAGATTTGATTAAATTTATAAATTCACTAATTAAAGTAATTTTATGTTTAACTTTTTAAAGAAAAAACTAAAAGAAGCAGTAAGTATTTTTTCTAAGAAGGTAGAAGAAGAATCTAAAATAGAAACTAAAGGGATAAAAGAAGAAACAAAAGTTGAGAAAGAAATAGAAAAACCGGTTAAAATAGAACAAGTTAAAAAAGAAGAAACTAAAGAAAAAGGATTTTTTGAAAAGATAAAAGAGAAATTAACAACTAGAAAAATAGATGAAGAGCAATTTGAAAAACTATTTTCTAACTTAGAATTAAGTTTGCTTGAAAATAATGTTGCTTTAGAAGTTATAGACAAAATAAAAGAAGATTTGAAGGTAGATTTGGTAAATGTTGGTATACAAGGTAAAATAGAGGATGCTATCAAAAAATCTTTAAAAGAAAGCTTAGAAGATGTTTTAAAACAGCCAGATTTTGATTTAATAGAAAAGATAAAAGAAAAAAGAGATAAGCCCTATATTATTGTTTTTGTTGGTATTAATGGAGGTGGAAAAACAACTACTATTGCTAAGTTAGCTAATTTATTATTAAAAAATAAGCTAAAAGTTGTTTTAGTTGCTGCAGATACATTTAGAGCAGCTTCAATACAACAATTAGAAGAACATGCTAAAAATCTTAAGTTAAAACTAATAAAGCATGATTATGGGGCAGACCCTGCAGCAGTAGCTTTTGATGGTGTTAAACATGCTAAGGCCCATAATTTAGATGTTGTTTTAATAGATACAGCTGGTAGACAACACACAAATAGAAACTTGATAGATGAGATGAAAAAAATTATCAAAGTAGTTAAACCAGATTTAAAAATATTTGTTGGAGAAAGCATAACAGGAAATGATTGTATTGAGCAAGTAAGACAATTTAATGAAGCTATCGATATAGACGGGATTATACTAACTAAAGTGGATGTTGATGAAAAAGGCGGTACTGCTATATCTATAAGTTACATATCAAGTAAACCAATATTTTATATAGGAAGTGGTCAGAAATATAATGATTTAGAGGAATTTAGTAAAGATACTATAATGAAAAGCCTTGGATTTTAATTTTTTGCTATAGAAAGCTTTAATAAGGGTTAAAATTAGGCTAATTTAAATGATGGTTAATAAATATACTTTGGAGGGATTTTAAATGGGAAAAGAAAAAATAAGTTTCTACGATGTAAAGACTAAGAAAAAATTTGAAACTGATAACTATAAAATTGTTGAAAAAGGTGGAAGGTCTTTTGCAGTTGCTAAATCACCTGCTGGCACACATGAATGTTGGCGTGTAACCTCAAAAGAATTTGCTCAAAAAAATAAATAATTATTATTTTCTTTTTTATACTAAAAAAGCTTAAATAAGCTTATTTTCTCTTAGTTTTATGGTTTTAGAAAAACTTGCAACCTCATTAAAAGAAACATTAAGAAAGATAGCTAAAGCTATATTTGTTGATGATAAACTAGTTGATGAATTAGTAAAAGACATTCAACGTGCATTGCTTGCGGGTGATGTTAATGTTCAATTAGTTTTTGAGCTAAGTAAAAATATTAAAGAAAGAGTTTTAAAAGAAAAACCCCCAAGTGGGGTAAGTCAAAGAGAACATTTAATCAAAATAGTTTATGAAGAATTAGTTAAATTTCTTGGTGAGGAGAAATCTGAAATTAATATATTAAAGAAAAAACCATTCAAAATAATGATGGTTGGTGTTTATGGTTCTGGTAAAACAACTACAATAGGAAAATTAGCTAGATATCATTCAAAAAGGGGTTATAAAGTAGCTTGTCTTGGTTTAGATGTTCATAGACCAGCTGCACCAGATCAATTAGAACAAGTATGTAAAAAGATTAATATTCCTGTATTTATAGACAAAAAAGAAAAAGATCCTTTAAAGATTTATAAGGAATTTGAAAATCTTTATTCTAAATATGATATTTTAATTATTGATACAGCTGGAAGAGCAAGTTTAGATCAAGATTTAATTAAAGAATTAAAAAATTTAAATGAAGAAATAAAACCAGATGAAAATTTATTAGTTGTTAGTGCAGATATAGGACAAGCAGCTCAAAATTTAGCTAAGAGTTTTCATGAAGCATGTAATATTAATGGTATTATAGTAACTAAGTTAGATGGTACTGCCAAAGGTGGCGGAGCATTAACTGGAGCAGCAACAACTCAAGCAAAAATTAAATTTATTGGTACGGGTGAAAAACTAGATGATTTTGAACAATTTAATCCAAAAGGTTTTGTTTCTAGATTACTTGGAATGGGTGATTTAGAAGCATTACTTGAAAAAGCAAAAGAAGCAATTACACAAGAAGAAGCTCAAGATATTAGCAAGAAATTATTGAAAGGAGAGTTTAATTTAATTGATTTATATGAACAAATGAAAGCTATGAAAAAAATGGGACCTTTAAGCAAGATTATGGAAATGGTACCAGGCTTTGGTCAAATAAAAATGCCAAAAGAAATGTTAGAAGTTCAAGAAGAGAAATTGGAGAAATGGAAATTTATAATTGACAGTATGCATAAGAAAGAATTAGAAGATCCTGAAATTATCGACGCTTCTAGAATTAACAGAATCGCGAAAGGTGCCGGTGTTGATCCAAGTGAAGTTCGTGACTTAATTAAACAATATAAACAAAGCAAAAAGGTAATGAAATTATTAAAAGGCGGAAGTCCTGAAAAATTAATGAAAAAATTACAAGGCAAATTACCAAAAGGATTTAAATTATGAAAATAATTAAACAAGGCGCAGAGGCCATCTTAAAATTAGATAAAAATAGATTAATCAAAGAAAGAATTGTAAAAAATTATAGAATTAAACAAATAGACGAAAAATTACGTAAATTTCGCACTAAACGCGAGAGTAATTTATTACGAAAAGCTAATTTTGTTAATGTTCCTAAAATATTTGATGTAGATGAACATAAAATGTTAATTAAAATGGAGTTTATTAGAGGAGAATTATTAAAAGATTCTTTAAAAAATAAAAGTAAATTAAAATTAGCAGAAGAAATTGGAAGAGAAATAGCTAAACTACATAATAATAATATAATTCATGGTGATTTAACAACAACAAATATAATAATTAAAAATAATAAACCATATTTTATTGATTTTGGTTTAGGATTTATTTCAAATAAAGTTGAAGATAAAGCTGTAGACTTATATTTATTAAAACAAGCATTAAAAAGTAGTTTTCCTTTAATAGCTGAAGAAGTATTTAGTAAAATATTACAAGGATATAAACAAAATAAACAATACAATGAAATTATTAATAGATTAAAGAAAGTTGAAAAACGCGGAAGGTATAAAGGTGAGTGATTTTTTAATAATTTATTTGTCAATTGTAATGATATTTGTAATTTATTATTTATTTTTTAGTAAAAATAGTATACTCAGAAAAAGACATCCTTAGAATTTAGAAAGCTATTTAAATTTCGTTTAGCAAGGTAGTTCTATAGCCCTATGGTGTAGCGGTCAAGCATTATAGCCTTTGGAGCTATAGACCCAGGTTCGAATCCTGGTAGGGCTATTCAAAATATTTATAAACTTCTTTATTATTACAACTTTATGGCAGAACCAAAACCAATAGGAAAAGTTATGACGTATTACTCAAAAATTGGAGTAGCTGCAATTGACTTAACTGATAAATTAAAAGTAGGAGATAAAGTAAGATTCAAGGGGCATACAACAGATTTTACCCAAACAGTAAGCTCAATACAAATCGAGCATAAAGCTGTAAAAGAAGCTAAAAAGGGAAACTCTGTTGGTATTAAGGTAGATGAAAAGGTAAGACCTAGTGATTTAATTTATAAAGAATAAATTTATAAATACTAATTTAACAAAAATCCTAGGATAAGTCGGTTATCGGTTAAGGCTTACTTATACCTAGCTAAGTTCTAGGTAGAATTATAAAAAGTAAAAATGGCAAGGATGCATAGTAGAAAACATGGTAAATCTGGCAGTAAAAAACCAGTAAAGAAACATAAACATACATGGATTCGTTATTCTGAGAAAGAAGTAGAACAATTAATTGTTAAATTAGCTAAACAAGGTAAATCCCAAAGTGAAATCGGGCTTATATTAAAGGATACTTATGGTGTACCAAGTATTAGAGATTTATTAAAAAAGAAACTTAGTAAAATATTAGACGAAAATAAATTACAATCTAAATTACCAGAGGATTTAACTAATTTAATTAGAAAAGATATTTTAATAATAAAACATTTAGGGAGAAATAAAAAAGATATGCATGCTAAACGCGGCTTAATTTTAACAGAAAGTAAAATTCATAGATTAGCTAAATATTATAAAAGATTAGGTAAACTACCTAGTAATTGGCAATACGATAGGAAGCAAGCTGAACTTCTTGTAAGTTAAGATGCAAGATTTAATAGAAAATGCTGTAAATGAATTTAAAAACATAAATAAAGTAATTAGAGTAATAAGTCATATTGATTGTGATGGAATAGCTGCAGCTTCTATATTAACAAAAGCATTAATAAGGGAGAATAAAAAATTTGTTTTGAGTTTTGTCAAACAATTAAATGAAGATATATTAAAAGAATTATCTTTGGAAAATTATGAAGTATTTTTCTTTACAGATATTGGTTCAGGTTATTTAATATTAATTAATAAATATTTAAAAAATAAAAAAATCTTTATTTTGGACCATCATATTCCTGAAAATTATAATAATTATGATAATATAATTCATATTAATCCACATTTAGTTAATAAAGAATTTATGATTTCTGGAGCAGGTGTAACTTACTTATTTACTAGAACTTTAAATCAAGATAATAAAGATATGGCACATATTGCATTAATAGGAATGATTGGTGATTTACATGATGTTAAAGAAAATGAAATTCTACAAGATGCAATTATTCAAGATAAAATAGAAACAAGATATGGCTTAAAAATGTTTGGAGCACAAACAAAACCATTACATAAAGTTTTGCAATATAGTACTGATCCTTATATACCCGAAGTTACTGGAAGTGAAGAAGGCGCAATTAATTTTCTAAATCAACTTGGGATTAGCATTCGAGATGAATATAACTATAAAAAATTAGCTGATTTAAATGGAGATGAATTAAAAAAATTAACAACCGGAATAATATTAAAAAGACTTGGGAGTGAAAAAAATCCAGAAGATATTTTTGGTGAAATCTATATATTAAAAGAAGAAGAAGATGAAAGTTTAATGAAAGAAGCACGTGAATTTAGTACATTGTTAAATTGCTGTGGAAGAATGGGTAAGCCAAGTTTAGGTATAGGAGTTTGTTTAGGTAATGAATTAATGAAGGAAAAAGCATTTGAATTAGCTAAAACTTATAAAGCTGAGTTAATAAATAGTTTGAATTGGTTTTATAGCAATAAAGATAAATTAACTCAAGGAAAGAATTTTGTTATTATAAATGCAGAACATAATATCAAAGATACAATGATTGGAACTCTTGCAAGTATAATTTCTAAATCTAATATTTATCCTGAGAATACTATAATATTAGCAACGGCTTACACATTAGACGATAATGTTAAAGTAAGTATGAGAATATGTAATGGTAATAAGGATTTAGATTTACGCGAGTTATTAATAAATATTACAGGTAATTTAGGAGAAGCAGGTGGTCATAAATATGCTTGTGGTACTTTAATTAAATTAGATAAAGAACAAGAATTTGTTAATAACGCTATAAATATATTAAGCAAGATTAAATAGAAAGTTTTATTAATAATGTTTCTGGGCAAGGATTATGGCTGAAACTGAAATATTAAAGAAGAAAAGAAAAAAATGGTATGGCATTTTAGCTAGTAAGGAATTTAATAATCTTGAAATAGGAGAAACTTTAGCTAGTTCTGATGGGGTTTTGGTTGGACGTAGCATAGAAGTTAATTTAGCTAATTTAACTAATGATCCAAAATCACAAAATATTAAAATAAAATTCAAAATAAAAGAAGTTAAAGGTAATGAAGCTTACACAGAAATTTATAATTATGAAATGTCCTCTACTTATATTAGAAGGGTTGTTAAACCAGGTAAAGGTAAAATTGACGATTCTATCTTACTTACAACAAAAGACGATATTAAGTTAAGAATTAAGCCATTATTTTTAACAAAATTATTAGTAAAACAATCTATATTAACTAATTTAAGAAAAAAATCTAGAGAATATTTACAAGAATATTGTAAGAAAAATGATTATAGTAAGCTAATTCAAGATTTAGTTAATCATCATGTTCAAAACGATTTAAAAAATCTTTTAAAAAAGGTATACCCATTAAGTGTTGCAGAAATTAGATTAATGCAACGTTTATAGTAAGCTATTTAAATTAAATTAATTCTTTTATTCTTAAGCCACTGTAGCTCAGCGGTAGAGCAGCGGTTTTGTACGAATTTATTCCAAAAGAACCGCAGGTCGCCGGTTCAAATCCGGCCAGTGGCTTTGGGCTTGTGGTCTAGTGGTTATGACATCTCTTTGACGTAGAGAAGGTCCCCAGTTCGAATCTGGGCAGGCCCATTATTAATTCTAAAATTGTAACAAAACATTTATATACTAAAAAATATTTTAATCTTTTAAAGGATTTCTAGGGGTAAAAAGAGGTTGAAAAAGTCTTTAAAGCTTAAAAAAAGGTTTAAAAAGGCTGATATAATTGGTACCAACAGAACAAGAATTACTTAAATTCATTAAAAGTAAAAAACTAGTAAATTTTAGTTTAATAGCTAAGCGTTTTAATATTAAGAATACAACTGTTTCTGATATAATTATAACATTAGAGCACAAGAATTTAGTAGATGTTTCTCAATTAGGTGGAAGTAAAATTGTTCATGTGAAAGAATTTAAAAGTAAAAAAGGCCAAGTTACATTATATATTATTCTTGGTATATTAGTTGTTTTAATATTAGCAGGTGTATTACTTGTAAATCAATATTTAATTAAAAGTGATTTTGAACGTGAAAAAGAGAAAATTACTGTAGCAAGTGAATTTCAACCAGTTAAAACTTATTTAGATTCTTGTATTAACAGTATAGCAACAGACGGAACTAATTTACTTGGGTTACAAGCAGGTTATATAGATTTGCCAGAAGATAATCTACCAATAAATCCGTTAACACCATTTTCGAATAAATTAGACTTATTTGGTAATGGTGCATTACAAATTCCTTATTGGTATTATGAAACATCTAACGGAATACAAAAACAACAAATACCTAGTTTAGGGGATATGGAAAAACAACTTTCTGATTATATCAACTTTAATATTAATAATTGTTTAAATAATTTTACAGCTTTTGAAGGTTATACATTTACTAATTTTGAAAACTTAAAAACAGAGGTTACAATACAAGATGAGAAAATATTTGTTGAAGTAGATGCAGATTTTGAAGTAACAAGAAAAGATTTAACAACTAAATTTGATAAATTCTTAGTTAGTTTAGATATTCCTTTAGGAAGATTATATAATGTTGCTTTAGATTTATTAGAAAAAGAAAATCAAGATAATTTCTTTGAACAAAAAACTATTGACATGCTTGTACTTTACGATGAAATACCTTATTCTGGCGAAAGCTTTAGTTGTAGTCCGAGAGTTTGGAGTCTTGACAAAGTTAAACAAGATTTAAAAAAGATAATTAAAACAAATATAGAAGTTTTTAATCCAGCAGCAAATAGAAATTATTTAAAATTTGATACTAATACAAGAAATTCAAATGTTAATTTTAAATATGAAGAGGATTGGCCATTATTTGTTGAGGTAGATGGCGGTGAACAAATATTAAAAGAAGAACCTGTATTTGGACAAAATAATCCAGCTGCAGCTTTCTTAAGCACAATATTTTGTTTAAACCAGCATAAATTTGTTTATGATATCAAATATCCTATTTTAATCATATTAAATGACAAAGATTATTATTTCCAGTATGCTTTAATGGCAATAATAGATAACAATCAACCTAGAGAAAATAAACTTGGAGTTGAGTCTGTTGGAGAAACTAATTCAATAATATGTAATTCTGCTAATATTAAAACAAATATAAATGTAATTGATGCTAAAACCTCTTCTAATATTGAAGATGCTAATGTTAAATTTAGTTGTGTTGGTACTAATTGTAATCTTGGCGAAACAACTTCAGAAGGATTAACAACAAATGTTCCTGCTTGTGTAAATGCAGCTATAATTGCAGAAAAAGAAGGTTACTTAAAAAATCAATTTATTACTGATACTCGTCAACAGAGTACAGTTTTATTACAATTAAAACCATTATATAAAAAAGAAGTTGAAATTAAAATTATAGATGGTAATGAAATAAGAAATCCTAGAAATGATGAATTTGTTGTATTTAATCTTAATAATGAACAAGATAATTATCAACTATTTGTAAATAATGAAGTTAATGAAATTAATTTATTAGATGGTAATTATAGGGTTAATAGTTATATAATAAAAGAATTTCTTAAGGGAATTAAATTAAATAAACAATCTCTAGAGTATTGTACAGATGTTCCTAAATCTGGTTTACTTGGTGCAATAGGAATAAAAGAAAGAAAATGCTTTACAACAGAATTAGAAGAAACTAATTTAGATAAGGTTCTAATTGGAGGGGCAATTTTTGATTTAAGTTTAAGTGAAGAAGAATTAACCAAGACCAGTAAAATTACTCTTTACACAATTTATAATAAAGTTCCAAATGATTTAAATGAATTACAAATTATATATAATAATCTAGCTCAAAATTCACAATTAGATAATTTTAGATACCCTAAATTAAAATGAAAAAAGAGATAATTGCATTATTTTGCATGTTTTTAATAATTACTAGTTCAATTTCTGGTTATGCACAAGTAGATGATTTTGGGACTTTATCGCTAGAAGATTTAGAGGAAGGCGAGGATATTTTAATTAATATAGAGGATTATCAACCAAAAGTTGTTCCAAGTCAAGCTTTTGAAACAGATGATTATATTGGTTATCCTGTTTATGCTTTACTTACAGGAATAAAAACAAATCCTTTAATTGAAATACCGAGAATAAGAAGTGTAACTCCAATTAGAATTGAATCTAATGTTAAAGGTATAGGTGTGAGTTACAGAGCACCGCCATATGGTTTTACTTTAGAGAATATGGGTTATCTAATTATCAGACTACCTCGAATAAAAGATGAACGCAAGATACCAAGACAAGTTGATATTAACATTACAGCTAGAATTTTATATGAAGTTGGGCGAGGATTTGGAGTTTATGAGCAAGATTTAACCTTACCACAATTAACAGAGAATGAGTTTTTACCCAATAAAGAAGAATATTCATTTTGGTCTGGCAGAGGATTCTTAAGAGCAGATGAAATTAAAGATAATAGTGTTAGATTTGCAGTTTATGATGGAAGAAATGAGCAAGTCGCAAGTGTTACTTTAAGTCCTGGACAAGAATCTCGCGAAATATTTCTTTACTCTGGCTATTTATTACCGGGTATAGGCGATCAATTCTTAAAAAGAAATATTAGGGATAGATTTAAGATAAAATTAAATGAAATTTCAGTTCCAAAAGATTTAGCTAAAATAGAAATGCTAATTAATGGAGAATTTAAAACAAAAGATTTAGCAGAGGGACAACAAATTTATCCTGGTTCTGATTGGAGAATTAAAAGTATTTCAAAAACAGCTAATACAGATATTGTGAATTTGTTTAATGAAAAAGAGAGTAAAAGTGCTAAATTAACTGGAACTTCTTTATTTACAACAACATTTAAATGTTCAGATTTTGATAATCGCAAAGATGAATGCGATCTTCTATCAAACTGTGAATATAAAGATAATAAATGTGTAGATAAAACACAAGCTACAGCACAACCAGGAACGCAACAAGAACCAAGTAAATTAGTAGAAGAAGTTAGAAATTTATACCAAGATAATCTTGCTAATTCAGCATCTTTAAATGAGAATTCAAAATTTGAAGATATTAAACAAGTTATTGATAATTTTGTTAATATAATTAATAAATATGCTTTAGATAAAGATTCAAGTATACAACTATATGTAAAATTGACTTCTGGTAGTTTAGTAGATATTTATAATAAATATTATAATAATGAAAATGTTTTAAAATATTTATTAGAAAAATATCCTGGATTACAAATAAAAGCTGAGATTACAGGTGAGCAACCAGCACAATTAAGAACAAGTAAAGAATATTACGAAAAAGCAATTGAGGCTTATCAAAAAGTTATTGCTGCAGCACCACAACCAACTCAAGAGAAAGATTATGCAAAAGATGCACAAAAAGAAATAGCAAAGATATACGATCTTTATTTACGAGATAATCAAAAAGCAATTGAAGCATATCGAGATTTAATAAATAATTTTGATTTAAATGAATTAGAAAAGATAGATGCTGAGCAAAGAATTAAACTATTAGAACTTAGAAAAAATTATGATACTAAATCAGAAACAATATTTGAAGACGGAAATTCTATATCCTTAATATTACTCGGCATAAAACAAGCTGTAATAAAACCAGAAGCTACTATACTAGAACAAGGAAATTTACGTAAAGTTAAAATTGGAGATATTGTTAATAATTGGATTATTACTTCAATTGAATTTAATCGAATTACCTTAAGAAGCCCCCAACCAACACAATCTGGACAATATACAACAAAAACATTATTTTTAGATAAAGATGAAGAAGTTAATGGAGCATTAGTTAAATTGATTAATGTTGATACTAAAAGAATAGCCTATGTTACAATATTGCCAGGAAAAGATTTCTTGACAAGTACAACAAACTTTAAATTACATATTCCGGTTGAACCAAGATTATTTAAATTATCTGATGAACAAATAGACAAACAAATTGCAAATACACAAGAGTTTATAGAAAAATTAGATAATGTAATAGATAAAGTAGAAAAACTTTATAGGGGATTTTTCTATACCTGTACGGCAATATTTATTATTCTATCTGCTAAAAACTTTTTTGAAGGTTTTGGCGGGAAACAGTTAGCAAGAAAAATTAATGTGGATAAATGGGAAGTCGCTTGTAAAAGTGGGGAGATTAAAGATGATAAAGGCAATTCATATAAAAGTGTAACAAAATGTATGGAGGATCACGTTAAGGATATAGATGCAGATACAGGCAAAGTCGCAGATATTATTGATAAGGTAAAGGGTAATAATTATAAGGATTTAGATGAATATAAAAAACTTAAAGCTGATGGGTATGTGGTAACTGAAAAAAAAGATGACAAGGAGATTATAGTTAATGAGGAAGAGGTTAGAGGTGTATTGAGAGCTAATTTATTAGCAAAAACTAAATTTTCACTAAGTGGGGTGCAAAGAGAGTACCTTAATGATTATGTAGATCAACAAATTAATCTTGGTATAAATAAAGAGTTTTTAGTTAAATTAGAAGAAAAAAGAAAAAAGTTTTACGATGCAAATAATAATTTTAAGGAATTTAGCAACTTAAATCCAGATATAATAAAAGAATTAAATATAAATCAAGGAGATTGGGATGGTAAATCAGATACAAAAAGATTACAAATAGTTCAAGATTATTTGAATAATAAAAAAGTTTCTTTACAAACAGAAGCAATTAATTCTTTGACAAAAGTTGAAAAATATAATGAGTTATTAGAGCTTAATAAAAATCCAGCTATTAAAAATGAATTAAGTAATGTTTTAAATAATAAAAGAAAAAGTTTATTGTTAGATATAGAAAAATTAGACATATCTAAATTAGGGTTTATTGATCCAAATAAAGTTAATGTTGAAAAACAAAGAATAATATTTGAAAGTAATGTATGGAAATATAATGGAGAAAATTTAATACACCCCATATATATTTTAATATCAGATGAGAATAAAAATGTAACACAAAGAATCACATTGCAAGGTTATTTAGAAAGCAAAGGTTCAGCTAATAAGAAAGTAGATTTATTGAATTTACAAAATGAGCTGGAAAAAAATGAAAAATTAACAATCTTAACTGAAAAAGGTTTCCAAGAAGTTAATGTAATAGATGCAGTTCAAGAACGTGTAGAGCATATAAAGAAGGTTAATGTTGAAGAATCTGGTAGGTGGCAAGGTAGATTAAAAAGAATTAGTGTAGACGCATTCCATTATACTGAGGTTGATGAGAGAAGCGGGGATGGAAGAATTACAGAAATTTCATTATGGAAAAGACAGAATCCAAATTCTCTTATGGGTTCAAATACAGATATACCGGTTATTAGAAAAGTGGGCATAGGTCAATGTAGAACTTTAACAAATTATGTAACTAAAGAATCCATTACAGGTATTTCAGAAGCATGTGGTAAATTAACAACGTTAGATGCGGAATTAGCAAGAGCAGATAAAAAAGTAGGAAATAAAATTAGAGATTATTTAATAGATAATGCTATACAAGAAGGTGGTGGCTTGCAATGTTATTCTTTAATGAGCGCTGTTGATTGTAAGATATTATTTGCTGCTTGTGATCCTGTAATGTGCCCACCTTCAAGATTTAAAACAGACAGTTATCAAGTTAATAATGTAGTTGCTACAGGATTATTTGGCTCAATTTTCTTAGGTCAAGATCTATGGAGCACACCAGAAATAGGAATTTGTATACCTGGAGTATTAGCAGCATTAAAGAATTATAGAAGTTTAGCACAAGGATTTGAACAATGCTTAGCAGTTAAAAAAGAAAAAGGTGAAAACGTTGGAATTTGTGATATGATTAGAAATGTTGGTGTTTGTAGAGTAGTCTGGAGAGAAGCAGCAGCATTATTAAGATTAGATGGTGGATTATTTGGTGTACTTTCAAGAAAAGTGTTTGATGTTGGTGAAGGCGGAGGAGAATATGCATTCTTTGCACAAAATCTTAAGAGAACATCAGACTTTTTAGAATTCTTTACAAATGAATATGCAACAACTTACTTCAATGCTTATCGTGGTGGCTCAATAGAAGAAATTGGAGATAATGTATGTGAGGCAGCTATTTTTGGCAAATTACCCGGAACAGGAAGCTTTATTGATCAGTTAACTAGACCACAAGGACCACCTCAGTTTACAGCTATAATTGATGAGTATCCACATGCAGATGTTGGTGGTATAGAAATATCAGATTATACTGTTTACTATCATATCTATGCTGGTGAAGATTTCCAACAAGTAAAATATTATGTATATTTACGCGATATAGATGGTAATTTAGGAACTTTAACAATCGCTCCTAGATTTGGAAGTGCTCGTGGTACAGGTTACTTAAATAGAGGAGATTTTATAGATGATACTGTAAGAACTACTGAAAGAACAGGTTATGATGAAGTTTGTATTGTAATAAATAATCAACATAATTGTGGATTTGGTAAAGTAAGTTCAGGATTAGCTGTAACATACTTCCAAGATAGATTAACAGCAGAACAAATTAAAAATGTTAATATAACTTCAGAATCAGAATGTACACCAGATAAAACTATAGTTGGAAGTGCTAGACAAGGCGCTTTAAGTGCTACTACTGGTGTATTTGGTGCAGTTAGTTCTGGTATAAGTGCTACAGGTGTTGTAAGAAAATGTAGTATAAAAAATCCTGGTAAAGGTGTAAATGAAGCTAGATGGGATCCTGTTGGAACTTGTGGAAAAGATGAATTAAAAAGAGATTTAGGAAGTTGTTGGTTAGATAAAAATTCATTAAATTTAGTAAAAGATAAAGAATTAAGAAGTGAGTTAGGAGAATTTATTGAAAACTTAAATAAACAACTTATTGAAGATGAACAATTTAATAATGAATTCGATAAATTAAATAATAAAAAAGAACAATTCTTAAATGAAATAAGAACTTATACAACTTATTTGGGTAATTACGAGGATGATTTAATAAATGAAAATATTAGGGTATTTAATAAAGAAAGTTTAGATCTTATTAATTTATATGAGGAATTAGCAAAGAAAACAATTAATCCTTTAAGTTTAGCTAAAGTTTATACTAATGAAGGCGAGATTTATCTAAGTTTAGCTAATTTATATAGAGCTAAAGAGATAAAACAATTCGAAGCTTTAAAAGAAAAAATTGAAGCAGAGAAAAAAGCCGAAATACCATTATGTGTTATAGAATATGAGGAAGACAATAATCCACTTAATATATTTGACCCACCCTCAACAGAGAATTTCTATTATAGATTTAATAATGGAATATGGGAATTAAATACAAAAGCAAATTCAAAAACAGCAGATAAATGGTTACCGATAACAATTGAAAATTGTGGTAGAATCCATTCCACATTTGAAACAGATATAACACCAGACCCCATTTATAAAGAAATTTGTTTAACTTTAGCTCGAGAGGATAATGATTTTAATGCTGGTGCAGCTTCTCTAGCTTTAATTACAAGTAAAGAAGGAAACGAAGATGATTTCTTAATAATACATCCCCCAAATAAAAAAGGAGTTGCAATACCACATGGTCAAGCCAACTTTGAAAAAATAAAAACAATATGCGAAAGTAAAGAAGAGCAGAAAGTTATAGAAGGGGATAAAGTTGCAGAAGTAGGATTGCCTATAGAAGTAAGAATTGGTTTGTATAAATACTTTGGGGATAATTTTTTAGGAGACTGGATGGTTACTGATCATGTATATAAATGGGATGGTAAAAAATGGAGTGGTGGCGAAAGAGGGGGTGAAATAGAAAAATATGCAAAAAGCACAAGTTACGAAGATGGTTTAGATTATATCAAAGACAAAGTTTCTCAAGTAGAACGTTTAGGTAGTTTTAGAGAAGTAAAATTAAATTGCAGAGACAAACAGAAGATTATAGCAACTAAATTTAATTTATTTGCTGTGGATGTTAAATCTGAATTAGATAGAAATATAAAAACTTTATGTGTAGGTCTTCCGGTAATAAGCGATGAAAAAATAAAAGAGATTAATTTAATTAGTTCAAATATCGATTTTAGGTATGGACAGATAATACAAGAAGCAAGTGATAAATTTGATGTTGATAAAGATTTAATAAAAGCTGTAATATACGCAGAATCTATTGGTGATCCAAGAGCAGTTTCTTATTGCGGGGCAATGGGTTTAATGCAGTTATTACCAGAGACAGCCGAAGAACTAGGTCTTCATGTCCCACCTTATACAAAAAGTGAAGAAATAAATTGTTGCGATGAATATGATACAAATGGGCAATGTATAAAGGGTAAAATTATTAGCGGTTGTAGAAGAGGTAAAGAATCAAATTGTAGATTTGAAGGTGATCAAAGAGCTAATCCGGAGCTAAACATCAAAGCAGGTTCTAGACTTTTAGCTAGGTTAATTGAAAAATATAACGGAGATAAAAGATTAGCTTTAGCAGAATATAACGGTGGATCAAAAGCAAATGTTGCTAGTGAAAAATGTCCCGGTAAATTAGCGTGGGAATGCAAGTTAAATCTTGGTTATAAAGAAACAAGAGACTATGTTGAAAATGTTTTAAAGTATGAACAACAATTTTTAATATGAAAAATAAATTTATTAAAATATTTTTACTAGATTTAGCGTATTTTATTAGTTTTATAATTTTAATATTTTTTTTAAGAACTCAAGTTAGAAATTTATTAGCTAAAATTCAAAGTTACGGTTTGCAATTAAATATAATTAACCCACAAGAAAACATAGTAGAAGCACAAGAATTATTACAAAGTTTAAGTTCTTTATCATTGAATACTTACTTATTTGTTATAATATTAGCACCATTATCAATATTTTTAATTTATATAATATTTCAAGGATTTAGTTATTATTTTTTAAAAAAAGAAAAACATTATTATTCAAGATTTATTTTAGTTAGTTTAATCGCATACGCATTTTTTATATTATTAATCTTTAAGTATCATTTAATCTTATTAATACTAGCTATTTTAGTAAGTTATTTCGCATTTTTATTTTATTTTAAAAATTTTAAAGATTATAAATTAGCTTTTACAAAGATCTATAAAATATTACCATTATATTTACTTTATATTATATTAGCATTCTTAATAATTGCTAGTTTTTTTGTAAGTTACCTAAGTTTATTAGCACAAGCAAATTTTGGTTATATCTTTCTTGGAATAATTTTAACTTTAATATTTTCTTATTATAAAATTAATTTAGTAAAGTGGATTTAGTGCGGAAGCAAGGATTCGAACCTTGGAAGGCACTAAGCCATACGGTTTCTTAAAAATTCCTAAGCCGTACCCGTTTGTCCACTCCGGCACTCCCGCTTACGAAATAAAGAATTATTTTAATTTAAAAAACTTCTTAATTATCTTTTTCTTAAAGGAGCCCAATTATAATGTCTTAACCTAGAACTCTTTCCATAACCACAATAAGAACATTTATGTTTTCTTACACGATAAGAATGTTTACCACATCTTCTGCATCTTATTGTTAAATGAGCTTTACCAGATTTCTTACCATGAGAAGCTGTACCTTTTGTCATTTTACTTTTACTCGGGACTTATTAAAATTATTGTATCCCCTCTTATAAAAGCTGTTCCAATTTTTCTTTGCAGTTCATTATTGACAATATTATATTCTTCCGTATCAAATAAAACAATATTAATATGGATGTCAAATGATTTTAAAATTCCAATAAGGCGTTTACCATTTTTAAGTTCAACTATAACTCGTTTATTACGAGCATCGTTTAATAAATCTAAAGGACGTTCTAAATTCATAAAAGCTTTAAAAAAACATAATCTATATAAAGCTTGTTGTTTAAAAAATTTTATGGCGATTTCACAAGCAAGATCTAGGAGAAAAATTACTGGCGGATTTTATAAAAATTATAGAAAGAAAAGACTTTATGAATTAGGAAATTTACCTAGGTTAACTAAACTAGGAAATAAAAAATTAAGAAAAATAAAAAATAAATTTAATATATTTAAAAATACGTTATTACAAGCAGATGAAGCAAATGTTTATAATCCTGAAACTAAAAAATATGTTAAAACTAAAATAATTACTATTGTAGATAATCCAGCTAATAGACATTTTATTAGAAGAAATATAATAACTAAAGGTGCTATTATTAAAACAGAATTAGGTAATGCTAGGATTACTTCAAGACCAGGTCAACATGGTATTATAAATGCTATTTTAATAAAAGAAGAGAAGAAAAGCTAAAGTATACTTAAAACAAGAATATATTTTATCGACGATTAACTTCTAAAGAAACGAAAGCTTTATATATAAGCTTAAGCTAATATATTTAAAGTTTTGTTTATAACCATTTTAGGGGGGTAAAATGCCATCTCAATATATTAAAAAGTGTCCTGAATGCGGTAGCATTCATTTAATTCTTAATAAAGAAAAAGGTGAAATGATTTGTAAAGAGTGTGGGCTAGTTATTGAAGAAAAGATGATTGATTTTGGTCAAGAATGGAGAGAGTTTGATCCTGAGCAAGCTGATAAAAGAAGAAGAACAGGTGCACCAAGTACATGGACTAAATTTGATCGCGGTTTAGGAACAGATGTTGGTCAAAAAGGAGATGTTTACCAATTAAAAAGTAAAGAAAGAAATAAATTCTTTAGATTAAGAAAATGGCAACATAGGATAAGTACAGCTATTGAAAGAAATTTAAAATTAGCATTAGCTGAATTAAAAAGAGTTTCAAGTTATTTAAAATTACCTGCATCAGTTGAAGAAGAAGCAGCTAGAGTATATACATTAGCTGTTCAAAGAGGATTAGTACGTGGTAGAAGTATGGAATCAGTTGTAGCAGGTGCATTATACGCAGCATGTAGAAGACATGAAGTGCCAAGAACATTAGATGAATTAAGTGAAGCTTCTGGAATAGATAAAAAAGAAATTGGAAGAACTTATAGATTTATTACAAGAGAACTTGGAATTAGAATTTTGCCAAGTAATCCAGTTGATTACATTCCAAGATTTGCTTCTGCTTTAAAATTAAATGCAGAAACACAAAGTAAAGCTGTTGAAATACTTGAAGAAGCACAAAAAGCAGAACTAACATCTGGTAGAGGACCTACTGGAATTGCTGCAGCTTCATTATATGTTGCAGCTTTAATAAATAATGAGAAAAGAACTCAAAGAGAAGTAGCAGATATTGCTGGTGTTACAGAAGTTACAATTAGGAATAGATACAAAGAATTATTACGTAAATTAAAATTAAAAGATGAAATTAAAAAGAAATTCTTAGAGGAAGAAAAATAAAATGAGCGATAAGGAAACAATAGATGCTATTGTAAATGTTGCTATAGGGGTATTTAGTGTCGCAACAGCTTCAGCAGTTGTTTCTAATTTCACTTCAATGAAATTAATTAATGATTTGTATGAAGGAACGGACAATTTTTTAACTCATTGCTCATATAAATTTTCTGTTAAGGATAAAACAAAAACAACTTATGAAGAGTATACGAGGATTCGTAAGGAAAATATTGATTGGTATAGATCCCAATTTCCTTTATAAAATTAAATTTCTAAACTCATTAAATCTTTAGCAACTTCAACGTTTTTAAATTCTTTTTTCGCTTCTTTTAAAACTTCATTTAAATCTTTATATCTTTGAGAAAAATGAGTTAAGATTAATTTTTTAACTCTAGATTTTTTTGCTACAATTCCAGCTTGCTTACTTGTTAAATGTTCATAATCCCTTAATTTATCTTTCTCTAACCAAGTAGCTTCACAAATTAATAAATCAGCATCTTTAGCAATATTAATTAATTTATTATTATAAGCTGTATCTAACATAAAAGTAATTTTTCTACCTTTTTTTAATATTGTAGCTTTTTCTACAGTAATTAATTTACCATTGTAAGTAATATTTTTACCACGTTGTAACTCACCAAGTAAAGGATGTTTAGTTAATCCAAATTTTTTTGTATATGCGAGATTAATTTTATGTTTATCTTGTTCTATAAGTGAATAAGCATAGCAAGGGATAGAATGTTTTAACGCATCAGCTTTTAAAATTATTTCAGAATCTTTGTAAAATATACTTGGTTTAATTTCTTTAATTTCATATCTAATCCGAGATTTAAAAACTAATCCAGACATTAAATTCCTAAAAAAATTCTTACTGCCTTTAGGACCATAAATTTCTAGAGTTTTATTATAATTACTTGCTCCTAAACTTTGTATTAATCCAGGAATGCCTAAAACATGATCACCATGCCAATGCGTTATTAATAATTTAGTTACTTTTGTTGGACTTATACCAGCTAATCTTAATTGTCTTTGTGTACCTTCTGCGCAATCTATTAAAATTCCATGCTTGTTGTAACTAATAAAAATAGCATTCGGGTTACGTTCTTTTGTTGGTAACATTGCACCTGTACCAAGAAATGTGATTTTCATTATAAAGAATAAAGAAAAGCCTTTTAAATAACTTACTCTTCAAAATATTTATGGCAAAGAAAAAAGTTACAGAGGTTAAAGAAGAAAAGGAAATTAAGAAATTTACAATTAATTTAGTTGGAGAAAGATTAATTACACAAGACGGTGGAGAAGCCCGTGCTTTGTATGATCAGAGTAGATTTGGTGAACTAAAAGATAATAAAATTCAATATTCATTAGTAGAAGGATTATATTTATTAGAAAAAGGTAAAGTAGATATCTTAGACGAAAAAGATAAAATTTTAAATTTTGATGATTTTGTTAAAAAAGCTACTAAAAAAGAACCAAATTTTTGGATTAGATATGTTGCTTATCGTGATATGAGGAATCGTGGTTATATTGTTAAAACAGCTTTGAAATTTGGCGCAGATTTTAGAATTTATGATCGTGGCGTTAAACCAGGGGAGGATCATGCTAAATGGATTATGTATCCTGTAAAAGAAACTGATTGGATGAGCTGGTTTGATTTTTCTGCTAAAAATAGGGTTGCACATAGTACTAGAAAAAGACTTTTAATTGCAGTTGTTGATGATGAGTCCGACTGTACCTATTACGATATAACCTGGACTCGTCCTTAGATAAACTTTTTATATTCTTTGTATTCTAAAATTGTATGCCAATTAACATGCAAGATTTAAAATTTAAAGTAATTGAATACATCAGATTTAAAGGTCCAAGTTTACCAGTTCAAGTTTCTAAACAAATTAATAGCAATATATTATTTGCTGGTGCTGTTTTATCTGAGTTAGTTGCCAATCAGAAAATTAAGATAAGTCATGCTAAAATAGGTGGAAGCCCGGTATATTATTTTCCAGGCCAAGAATCAAGATTAAATGTACTTTACTCCCATTTGCATGAAAGAGAAAGAAGAGTTTATGATTTATTAAAAGAAAAAAAAGTTTTAAAAGATAGAGAACTTGAACCATGGCAAAGAGTTGCTTTACGTGATCTAAAAGATTTTGCCTATCCTTTAAAAGTAAATGAAGAAATATTTTGGAAATGGTATTTAATACAAGATAATGAAGTTCATGATTTAATTAAGAATTATTTTGCGAAAGAAGTACAAGTTCTCCAGCAACCAACTCAATTAATTAAAGAAAAAATAGAAGAAGTTCAACCAGTAAAACAAGAATTATTACAACCAAAAGTGATTATAGAAGAGCAACCTAGAGTAATAGTCCAAAAGGAAATTAAACCAGAACCAAAATTAAAGATTCATGAAGGGAAAGAAGAGTTAAAAAAGAAAATTAAAAAACCATCAAACATTTATGATAATATAAAATACTATTTTGGAAATAAGAATATTAGCATAGTAGAGGAAAAATTAGTTAAAAGGAATAAAGAATACGAGTTTATTTTAGAAGTGCCATCTGAAATTGGTAAAGTAAAATTCTTTTGTGTTTTAAAAGATAAAAAGAAAATTAATGAGGCTGATTTAAGTTTAGCACATAATAAAGCACAATTAAAAAAGTTACCTTTAATGTTTTTAAGTAATGGCGAATTAATTAAAAGTTCTAAATCCTATTTGGAAAATAATTATCTAATATTTGAAAAAATCTAAAATCTAATTCTTTTAATGAATTTATATTTTTTATTTAAATAATAAATTAAATAAATAATAATTAAAATTCCTAAAAATATTATTAAATTTTTATTAATAAAATTAAATTTATTTTTTACAATTTCAGTTTCAAAATTATTACAACTAGAGTTAAAAATTTCTAATGCTGTTGGATAAAGTAAGTATAACACTTGCTCTAATTCTTTTTCTGGAATACTTTGATTTTTATTTAATACCCATAACATCCAATCATCTTTATTTAAACTTCCTAAATATAAACTATGATTTAACTCTAATTTATTATTATGGCATTTTGTTTTAAATTTATAATTTTTAACATTCTCAAATTCGCTATGCAAGGTAGAAGGTTCTTTACTAATGTAATGTGGAGCAACAAATGAATCAGAAATGTAATGAGAAGCTACACCAAAACTATAACTAGCATCATTATAATCTTGATTAATATAACTAGTTTTTGCTTTTTCTAACCATCCTAAAGTTTTATTATAACTAGGAGGATAATGGTGTAATCTTGTATCATGAAAAACTAAATCAGGATCAGTAGAACCTTTTTCTATATAACTTAAATTTAATTTTGATTGCGTATTAAAATCTAAACTATAATATACTTTATCAACTAATGCTCTATGATTTATAGAATTCCAAGCATTTACTTGAACTACTAAAATAAAGAAAATTATTAAAAATAGCAAAATTCTCATTAAATAAGTTAATATGGAAAATTATATATTCATTTTGGGTAGAAATCCAGAATTAAGTCTTCTCGAGATAATTAGTTATTTAGATAAGAAAGATATAAAATTTAAGATTTTAGATAGATGGGCTAATATTCTTGTTTTGGAAATTGATAAAGAAAAATTTGATATAAATGAACTTGGCGGAATAATTAAAATTGCTAAGGTCGAAATAAAAAGTAATGATAAAAATGTAACAAAAAATTATGTTAATAATTTAGATTTTGATAAAAATAAAATATTTTATACTAGCAATGATATTTTAATTAATTCTTATTTAAAGGAAAGATTTAAGGAACTGGGGATTAAAGCTCATTATAAAAAATTTACATTTGATCCTAAATTTGCTAATTTGGATTTAGAAATTATAAAATTTAAAGATTGTATTGCAAGAGTAACTCAAATTTCTAATCCAAAGCAATATAAAAAAAGAGACCAAGTAAGACCTTATTTTGATGAGAAAAAGGTAATCTCTATAAGATTAGCAAGAATTTTAATTAATATAAGCAAAGCAAAAAAAGAGATTTTAGATCCTTTTTGTGGGCTTGGTACAATATTACAAGAAGCTTTATTGCTTAACTTAGATGCTTATGGTTTAGATTTAAAAATAAAAGAAGCAGAAAAAAATTTATCTTGGTTAAATAAGAATTTCAAAATTAATAATAAATATAAGTTATATCAAGGTGATGCTCGTAACTTAAGCAAGTTTTTTAATAAAGTTGAATGTTGTGTAACCGAGCCATATATGGGGCCTTTTCTAAAAAATTATCCTAATGAGCAACAAGTTAGAAATATTTTACAAGAATTAGTACCATTATATTTAAGAGTTTTTAAAGAATTAGATAAAATTATTGAGAAAAGAGTTGTTATAATATTACCAGTATTTAAATCAAATAATAAAAATACATTTAGAATTAAAATTAATGAATTAATAGCTAATACAAAATTTAAAATAGCTGACTCCCCTTACATTAAATTACCTTTAATATATAAACACAAAAAGTCTATCATAGAAAGAGAGATATGGATTTTAGACAAACAATGAAAGGAAAAATTTAAATAGCTTCCTTCTTGATTTTGATTTATGGGTAGAATAAAAACAAAATTAGTTAAGAGAACAGCGAAAGAACTTATTGATTTATATAGAGATAAATTTAGTAATGATTTTAATTTAAATAAAGAAATAGTTAAAGAATTAGCCGAAATTCCATCAAAGAAACTTAGGAATGTAACAGCAGGTTATATTAGTAGATTAGTTAAAAAACAACAACAAAAATAAATAACATAAATTTAGGGGGAACAAAAATGACAGACGATAGAAATACAGTTTTTGTCGGCGCTAAACCGTTTATGAATTATGTAACCGGTGTAGTAATGCAGTTTACAACTCAAGGAGCAGATGAAGTTAAAGTAAAAGCACGTGGAAAATTCATAAGCAGAGCAGTAGACATTGTAGAAGTAGTAAGCAAGAGATTTTTAGAGAATACAGTAGAAGTAAAAGACATTAAGATTGATAGCGAGGAATTTGAAAACCAAGAAGGCAAAACTGTACGTGTGAGTACTGTAGATATTACGCTAATAAAAAAGAAATAATAAAGTTTAAATATTAACTTTCTTTTTTTTATTTATGCCTTTTGATTTATCTAGTTTAATAAACAATCTCCCAAATGACACATTATTTTATTTTAGTTTAATATTAATTATAGCATCGATATTAGCTTATTTCACTAGATTAATTAAACAACCATTAATAATTGCCTATATTTTTACGGGTATAATTTTAAGTAATTTTTTATTAAAATCAACTAGTTTAGAAACAATCAGATTTTTTTCTGAATTAGGAATAGCATTTTTATTATTCTTAGTTGGTATCGAGCTTGGTTTTAAAGATATTAAGCATGTTGGGAAAGCATCTTTAATTACCGGACTAGGCCAAATAATATTTACATTTTTAATAGGGTATATAATAATAAAATATTTCCTTAATTTTTCTATTTTAGAATCTGCTTATATATCAATAGCATTAACATTTAGTAGCACAATTATAATTGTTAAATTACTTTCAGAAAAGCAAGATTTACAATCATTATATGGTAGAATTTCAGTAGGATTTTTACTTGTGCAAGACTTTGTTGCTATAATTATTTTAGTTTTATTAGTTGCAATACAACAAGAATCACAAATACCAAGTTTAATATTTTTAATAATAGCTAAAGCATTATTATTCTTTTTATTTGTTTTCTTATTTAGCAAATATATTTTAACGTATTTATTTAATAAGATAGCTAAATCCCAAGAATTATTATTTTTAAGCTCAATTACATTGCCATTTTTATTTATAATTATTTCGAGATACTTAGGATTTTCAATTGAAATAGGAGCTTTTTTAGCAGGTTTATCATTGGCTAATCTACCTTATCGAGCAGAAATTACAAATAAGGTTAAACCATTACGAGATTTCTTTATAACTTTATTTTTTGTAATTCTTGGAACGCAATTTGTTGTTAGATCTACAAATATAATAATTCCAGCTATAATATTATCATTATTTGTTTTGATTGGAAATCCTTTAATTGTAACTATACTCATGGGTTTACTTGGGTATAGAAAAAGAACAAGTTTTTACGCTGGTTTAACAGTTGCGCAAATTTCAGAATTTTCATTAATTATAGCATTTTTAGGATTAAAGCTTGGGCATATTAATGAAGAAGTTGTATCCTTAATAGTTTTAGTCGGATTAATAACAATAACAACTTCAGTTTATATGATTCATCATAATCATAAATTATACAAGTTTTTAGAACCTTATTTAGATATATTTGAAAAAGATTTAACCTTAGAAGATATTTATCAAATTGAAAAAAAATTTTCTAAACATACTATAATATTTGGCTGTCATCGTTTGGGTTATAATATCGTCGATTTATTAAAATCTTTAAAAAAGAAAATTATTGTGGTAGATTTTGATCCTGTTATAATTGAGAAATTAACTAAGGATAACATTAAAGCAATTTATGGTGATTTAGCAGATTTAGAAATATTTGATAAATTAAATTTAGAGGAAGCTGAATTTGTTATTTCTACCATACCAAATAAACAAGATAACTTAATTTTAGTTAAAAAAGTCAAAAGTTTAAATAAAAATGCTCGTGTAATTGTAACTGCTCAACAAAATGAAGAGGCATTTGAACTTTACAAAGCAGGAGCAGATTATGTAATATTACCATATACAATATCTGGTGAAAGAGTAGCTGATATTTTAAGAATTGCTATTAAAGATAAACATATTTTAGATGAAATTAGAAGCAGACATATAAGAACAATAGTTGGTAATGAGTTTGTTTAATGCCGAAGCCCAGATTTGAACTGGGGATCCCGAGCTCATGAGACTCGTGCTTTAACCAGCTAAGCTACTTCGGCTTAAAACTTTAAAGAAGAAGTTTATTTTAAAAGACTTTTGATTTTAGAAGCAACTTTTTCTATTTCACCATGCTTATATTCATTCGCACTCCATTTTTCTACTGTAACATTATCATTAGGAAATCTTGGAATTAAATGAAAATGTACATGCGGAATTGCCTGGCCAGCTATTCTTTTATTATTCTGTAAGATATTTAATCCCTGACCAAATTTTAATAATGCTTTAGAAATTTTCTTTATTACTAAAGATAATTTATTAAGTAAATCATCTGGTAAATCAGTAATTAATTCAAAATGTTTCTTAGGCATAACTAAGATATGACCCCCATATTTTGTAGCGGGCCTTATATCTAATATAGCTAAAACATAATTATCCTCGTAAATCTTAGTAGAAGGGATTTCATTACTAATAACTTTACAAAATATACAATTATTCATCTCATTATTTAATAATTAAAAATTTAAATAACTTGCTTTTTAAGTATTTTTATTCTTAGACAGTTATTTTGTTGTATAATATTGTTTATTAACTCAAATGTCTTATAAATAAACATGAAAACAGGCATCAAAGTAATAGATGCAATGACTAGAAATCCTATAGTTATAGAGCAAGAAACATCTTTGTTACACTGTACTAAAAAAATGTTAAAAGAAAATGTAGGAAGCGTTTTAGTTAAAAATAAAGACCAACTTAAAGGAATAATTACTGAAAAAGATATTGTTACAGCCATGGCAAAAAATCTAGACCCTAAGAAAATTAAAGCTAAAGACATTATGACAGCTAAGCTAATAGGAATCTCTCCCGATAATGATATTTATGAAGCTTTACTTAGGATGAAGTTAGAGGACATTAGAAGATTACCCGTTGTAAATAATGGCAGATTAGTTGGATTAATTACAGTTAAAGATATATTAAAAATACAACCTGAGCTATTTGATATTCTTACAGAGAAAATAAGAATTAGAGAAGCTCGTAATAAGCCAATTTTTGGAACATGTGAGAATTGTAGTTCTGAGAATTATCTTTATAGGGTAGGAAATAAACTACTTTGCGGTGCTTGTAAATAACCAAAAGATTTATTATTTAGCTAAATTTAAGTAAAATTAATGATAACTAAGGAAGATTATGCTACCCAGAAACAAGGCATTGTAATAAAACATAAAGGACTTCTTGATTTTGATAACTTGTATAAAGAAAGTAAAAAATGGTTTAAAGATCGCGAATATATTTTTAATGAAATACAATCTCAAGAAAAATTTTCTGAGCTAGGAAATTTTGTTAAAATTAGATTTGAAGCTAAAAGAAAAATAGATGATATGACTAGCTTTAACATATACGTTGATATAATAATTAATGATATGATTAAAGCAGGCAAAAAATATAAAGTTGATTTATCAATGTATGTAAGAGCGTATATTGATTTAGATTTTAATAATAAATGGCAATCTTCTCGCTTAAAAGCATTTTTATTTTTTGTTTATATTAATTTTATAATTAGAAATAAAATAAAAAGTGTTTTTGAGAATAAATTATTTAATGAAGTAAACCAATATTCAGATTTTGTAAAAGAACATTTTGATTAAAATGGAAATATATTATGTTACTCCAGAAACTGGTATTAGAATAAAATATAAAGGTGTAATAGATTTAGATAGATTGTATCATAGTTTAAAAGACTGGATGGAAGAACAAGGTTATGGAAAAGAAGCTACTCTTGAAAAAAAATATGCTGAAAGAATTAAACCAGACGGAAAGCAATTAGAAATTACTTGGGAAACTGAAAAAAAGTTTAGTGATTATTTTACTTACAAACTTAGAGTAGATTTTTTAATACTTGGAATGAATGATGTAGAAGTAGCAGAAGGTGGCTTTAAGAAAAAACTTCAAAAAATGAGGTTATTAGAAATAAAGATTACAGCTTATATAAGCTATAGCAGTGGTAAATGGGAGTCTCTTGGACCATTCTCAAAAATTTATTTTAATTTAATTTCAAGACAGAGATTAAAACAGCATTATCAAGATTTTTATGATAAAGTTTATGCGTTTCAAGAAGAAATAAAAAAGTTTCTTGGATTAAGAATATAATTATTATTTAAGGTGTAAAGTTAATTTTATTAATATTTTTATTTTAATAAATTTTATGATAGCAATTATATTAGCAGCAGGTTATGGAACACGACTTTATCCATTAACTATAAATAAAGCAAAAGCTTTAATTGAAATAAAAGGAAAGCCAATACTAGCTTATTTGTTAGATAAAATAGAAAAATCTAAAATTATAAATAAAATTTATATCATAACAAATAATAAATTCTACAACAAATTTAAAGAATTTTTAAAAAATTTTAATTATAAAAAAGAAATTGAATTAATAAATGATCAAACTAATGATGAGAAAGAAAAATTAGGTGCAATTGGCGACCTATACTATGGAATTAAATCACTTAATGTTAATGAAGATATATTAGTTATGGCCTCGGACTTTTTATTTGATTTTGAGATAGATGATTTTATTAATTTTTATAAAATAAAAAATAGAACTTGCGTAGCCGTTTACGATATTAAGGATTTTAATAAAGCAAAAAGACTTGGCGTTATAGAAATTAATAAAGATAATAAAATAATAAGCTTTGAAGAAAAGCCAGAAAATCCAAAAACAACCCTAATAAGTGCAGCCTCTTATGTATTAAAGAAAGAGGATATAGAACTTCTTAATAAATATACAAAAATAGAAGATGCTAAAGAGGCTTTAGGAAATTTAATCACATACTTTATAAAAAATGTAGATGTTTATGCTTATATTTTCAAGGGGAGATTATTTGATTTAGGCAATGTAAGTGATTTGGAATTAGCAAGAAAAGAATTATAAGTTTAATGTTGATAACTAACTTTTATTAACCCTTTGCCTCTCATGTTTCTATAAGCTTCTAATACTCCAATAGGATGATCTGCTAAAACAATATTACTATTAATAACTCCTTCAACCGATTCTGTACCTCTTAAAGAGCCAGTTTCAAGCATTAGTTCTAAATTTGACTCGCTATTTTTTATTTTTAACATTCTTTTAAATTCTTTATTATTCCTATTTAAATCAACTTGGTCTGAGACAACTGTTAATGGAAAATAAAATCCTAAAGTTACATCTGTATTAGAACCACGAACAAAAGTTATTGCTCTTATGCCTCTTTTCTCTATTGGATGTTTAACAGGTTTTACATATTCTGTTTCTTTAATTGCTACTTTTACAGCAGTTCCAAAAATATCCATGTATTCTGTTTCTTCATGAGCCTCGGTTAATGCAGTGTCAAAAATACCACCTGGATAAAATGTTATTCCTTTTTTCTGTTTAAATTCATGAAAACCTGCGCCCACAACCGCACCACCAGACTGATCGCTTATACCTGTATCTCTTTCTCCAAATAATAAATAACCATCAATAGTTTCTTGCAAATTATCTATAGTTGTTGGTGTTGGATAAGCCATTAAAGGAAGACCTTTCTTATTTCTTAATACATTATGTTGAGAATATTTTATTTTATCACTAACGTAAACAAATAAAGTTCCGTTATCTAATTCTACACCCTCAAATCTTAATTTTGGTGCATCAAAAGCAGTTGGCCTTTTTTCTAGTTCTTTTTTCCAAAATTCTTCTACTTCATTTTTTAAATCATCTGTCATAGAAAAAGTGGATTCTGTTAATAATAATTCAACATCCTCCCATTTTAAAGGATGGGTTATAACATTTCTAAAATCATATAATTCTTTTCCATATTTTGATCTTGTTGCATCATCTAATGTTAAAATTTTTTCATTCATTTTATTTTCTCATTTTCTTTCTTACTGGAAGACCAAACACATAATCCTTATCGAAGTACGCAGGATACTCAAGTACCTTAGCTCTTATTATAGCCTCGATTCCTTCTTCTCCTATTTTTTTGGCTACCTTCGCAAGTTCATTATCATCATCACGAAAATAGACAGAGCCACCATGTTTAATAATAGCATAAAAACCCTCCCTTACCTTCGGCTTAGGAGAATCTTTCTGTTGCACATAGCGTACATAGAAATATTTATCTATTAAACCAGTGTCTATTATTTCAACTTTATAACCTTTAAATCTTTCGTATTCATCTTGATTTCCTGGAAAAATTATTAAATCTTCAAATCGAATAGACTCCAAATTAATAGTATTATTTATCCCAGTTTTAGATTGAATTATCTCCATTTTAAACCCCAAACTTTAAATAACCTTAAAATTTATAAACCTTTCCTTTGTAACCATTTATAAAAGATAACAATTTACATTTAATAATTTGAAAATAATATTATGGTTGTAGAAAGTTTTATTAATAAACTTATTTTAAAATAAATATGGCTGAAATTGATTATGTTGTTCCAAAAACTGCTTTAAGCTATACAGGAATTTTAAATGTCAAAGAACTTTATTCTTTAATTAAATCATGGCTAAATGAAAAAGGCTTTTACATAATTGAAAAAGAACATCATGGCAGCTTAGGAGAAACTCGCAATTTAAAAACAAAATGGCAAGCTGAAATGAAAATGGAAGAATATACTAAATATGTAATAAAATTAACTATAAAAGCTTCTAATTTACATGAAACTAATAAAGCAAGTAAATTTTCTGGAGATTTTCAAGTTGAAGTTGAATCATATCTTGAGAAAGATTATGAAGATAGATTTGAAAGTAAGCCTGTATTAAAATTCTTCCGCAGCGTTTATGATAAGTTTATAGAAAAAAGTAGATTTAATAAGTATGAGGATGAGCTAAAAGATCTTACAAATATGCTACGTAATGAACTAAAAGCTTTCTTTAACTTAGCTAAGCTCTAACTGCTCTAACTAGCTTAATCTTAACTAGCAAGAAGGTAACAAAAAGTTTATATATATTAATGCTTTTCCTATATAAAGCCCGCCATGAGAATACTCAATTCAGCACGGCAAAAGCCAGGCTATGAAATTGGGAGTTAGTGTTGCGGGCTACACTTTAAATAATTAATAAAGGTAAAGTAAAGAAGACAAGAAAGAGCTTAAAATAGCTTTATATTCATAAATCATATTTAAATTTAGTTTAAAAAATGATAAAAAGGAGCATTTAAACAGTATTTTGGTTTATGTAGCTCTATTCTTGTTCTTTAAAACCCAATGGAGGGATTAAAATGGGTAAAATAAGCCCTGTAAGTGCTAAATACATTATTCATACTCAAATTAATATAGATGGGGTGGTTGATAAGCCAGATGTTATTGGAGCTATTTTCGGCCAAACAGAGGGTTTACTAGGAAATGAACTAGAGCTTCGCGAGTTACAGAGGAGCGGGAGAATAGGCAGAATAGAAGTTAAATTAGAAACTCGTTCTGGTAAGACAACTGGTGAAATTATAATTCCTAGCAGCTTAGATAAAGCAGAAACAGCTATAATAGGAGCTTCATTAGAAACAATACAAAGAATTGGTCCATGTAATTCTAAAGTTCTTGTTGAGAATATAGAAGATGTTAGAATTAGCAAAAGAGACTTTGTTATTGAAAGAGCTAAGGAATTATTACGCGAACTTACTAGTAAAGTATTGCCAGATAGCCGAGAAATCACAGATCAAGTTACTCAAAGTGTGAGAATGATGGAAGTTACAGAATATGGCAGAGAAAGATTAGCATCTGGGCCAGCAATAGACGAAAGTGATGAAGTTATTGTTGTTGAGGGAAGAGCCGATGTACTTAATTTACTAAAGTATGGGATAAAAAATGTTATTGCTTTAAATGGAACTAGCATACCAGAAACAATTAAAGAACTTAGCAAGAAAAAAGTTTTTACTGTTTTTGTTGATGGTGATCGAGGAGGAGATATAATAATTAAAGGATTAATAAA
>CAYHTT010000005.1:0-35087 GCA_964359725.1 Candidatus Woesearchaeota archaeon
CTTCAAAAGCATACCATCTCCAACATTTACAACAACAAGGCCCACCTTCATGTGACATTTTCATTGCTTCATCATAAACAGCTTGTTGTTCTGGTGTTAATTGTATAGTTTTTTGGTATTCTAATAATTCTTTAGCTAAAGAAACAGGAATATCGTAAGGATCATCTGGGATAAATCTTAAATCATTATTAAGATAAGAATATTTTTCTCTAAGAGTATTTAAACCTTCAACTTGTTCTTTATACCTATGAAATTCCATAGGAGAACAACAAGATCCTTGTAATCTTGCGTCATCGTCCATATCATATATATAACCTGAGCCTCCACAAATATTTGTATTTTCATTACTTAGTTCTTCAAATTTTAATTCCATAGCACTTGCAGAAGTAATGCCAGAATTATTATTTATATTTAAATAAATTAATAAACCTATAACAAAAATAATAATAGCTATACCCGGATATAAATACTTTACATTAATTTCAATTTTCATATAATTATTAATATTTAATTTTTAATATATTTATAAAAATAAAAATTTAACTTAATTCAGATTCAATAACTTGTTGGAATGCTGCATAAGGTTGAGCTCCAGAAACTGGTGTATTTCCTATAATAAAATAAGGTGTTCCTTGACCACCTGAAGATGTTGCATCCCTTAAATCCTTATTTACTTCATCAGTATATTTACCAGAATCTAGGCATTCATTAAATTTATTTGTATCTAAACCAATTTCACCAGCCCATTTTTTTAATTCTGTAATTCCAAATTGTACTGTCCCTTGTCCTTGTTTACTTTGTTCTTCAAAGATTTTATCATGCATTTCCCAGAATTTCCCTTGATCATCTGCACATTCTGTTGCTTCAGCGGCTGGTTGAGCTCCAGGATGTATACTACTTAAAGGAAAATCACGATAAACAAATTTAACTTTTCCTGTATCAATATAATTTGTTTTTATTTGTGGTAATGTATCCTGCCAAAATCTTCTGCAGAAGGGACACTGAAAGTCGGAAAATTCAATCATTACAACAGGTGCATTTTTATCACCTAAAAAAGGATCGTCATCTTCTAATTGTTTTGCATTTACTACGGCAGCACCAGTAGGGAAATTATCATCGCCTAGGTCCCTTGTAGTAGTACCAGTTGGACTACCATTTTTACCAATCCCAAAACCACCTGTAAATATACTCACAATTAATACAACAAATAAAACACTAGAAATAATTTTCCATAAAGTTAATTTACTAAATTCTAAAGTAACTTTTTTATTTTCAGCTTTTACTGGTTGTTGATCTTCAGACATTTTACCCCTTAATTAAAGAATTAAAAAATCTTATCATTTAAAAACCTTTTGTTTAATTGTAAATTTAATAACTAAAGCTATTATTATAAAAATAAATGACGTAACTATTATATTAATTACTATTTTCTTGATAATATCTTGAAAAAATTGTAATGGAAATAAATTAATTAAATTGTCTGTTTCAGGATTTAATTGCCAATAATCATTACTAAAAGAAATTAAATGAAATTGTGTAAATAAAAAATTGAAATTAATTAAAGATAATATTACTAAAATTATGATTAGTAATAAAGTAGAAACTAAAAATGAAGAATAAATTATTTTATAATTCTTTGTATAAATAAAATAAATTAACATTATAATAAATAATATTAATGCGATATAAAAAATTAAAAAAGTTTTTTGTATTAAATTTTTAACATCTTGTAAATGTAGTTTTTCCCGTTCATTAAAAAATTCAGTTGTTAATTCTTGTTTATTATTTAAATAATTAATTAAATTTAAAGTTTCTTTATCTGCTATTTCTTTAGGTATTTTTTCGTAAATATCTAATTTAGAAAATTCTTTTTGATAAAAATTAAAATTTAATGCCAGTAATTTAAAATTTAAAGTTGTTATTAATAAAATTAAAGTTAAAATAAAAATAAATTTTAATAATTTATTCATATTTCATTAAAATCTTATCTTGATCTTTTATTGTATAATTACGAAATTCAAAACTCTCAACATTATTTGCAAACATTCTTAATTTTCCTGGCTGATTATTACATAAATCACCATTTTTTGTATCAAATATTTCATCTTGATTAAATTTTACACCTAAACCATCAAAATACTTTCCTAATTTAATTTCATCTGCACTATATACATGGCCTTCTATATGAATATAATTTTCAGGTGGTGAATGTGTATGTAATAAAGCTGATCCAAGATGCTCATTTGCTCCAATAGGATAAGGCAATTGCTTTTCCTCGCCACAAATCTCTACAGTTGGATAAGCATGCCAATGCACATTTCCTTTTGTATAAGAACCAGAACTTAACTTAGCTGAATTTTGAAATAAATTATAACCACCATAAACTACTAAAATTATTATAATAAAAGTTAAACTGTATTTTATTATTTTTCTTTTAGTTCTTGTATCTAAAATTGGTTTATGTTCAGGATGTTTCGCTTTAGTGTGCATCTCTAAAGCTTCTTTTGATGTAAAAACCTTATTACAATGAGTACATTTATTTTCTTCCATATTGTTTAAATTTTAACTGCATGTTTTGTTATTTCTAAACTACAGCTTTTATACTTTTTACAAAAAGCTTGACATTTTTCAGCTAATTCTTTGGTCATGTAATTTAAACCACATTCCTCACATTGATAATATTGTTTATATTTTTTTACCATACAGAACCCCCAACTAAAGAATTTTTATTACTTTAAATAATTTATGTTTAACTAATTTTGTACCATTTATAATGCTCATACCAACTTGCCCATAATGCTCCGAATATAAATCCAAATAATAATTCTTCTAAAGGTATGCCAAGTATTAATATTCCTGAAATAGCATTGAGATTCCATACACTTTCTATATAACCTGGTGACAATACTTCAATAAGACCAAAGAATAATAAGAAATATAATATTAAAAATAAAAATCCTGTGTATAACATTTTTTTAATTAAATCTGGTCTGCATAATATTGTTGCAATTATACCAACAGCCATTGCTATTAGCACAGTATAAATTATATTAAAATTAGCTAAAGGAAATAAAATTATGAATGCTATAAATGGTGATAATAAAGCTAATCTATGAAATCTATGCCTGGGTGAATGATGTTCTTTCATACTCATTTTAATATGTTTAGTTTTAAAAATAATTTCATAGAAAACTGCTGCTATTCCACCGACAGAAAAAGTAAATATCAAACTTTCAATATCAAAACCTGTTTTTTGTGCTAAATTAAATAAAGTTCCAGGATTCCAATATTCTGGCACAAATAACGGCTCTGTTAAACCTAAAGGCATTGTTATTAAACTTGCCTGTAGTATTTCTTTTCTTATATCTTTCTTAATTATAAAAAAGATTAACCATACAAATAATAATGCCAATGAACCATATAGCCATTCATACATTTTAATTTATATTATCTTTAATATTTTGTTAACAACACCTACCACCACTTTTTCTTTGTGTTTTTGTGTGTTCTTCTGATTCTTGTTCATATCTTTTAGCATGCTCCTCACTGCAAAAACTTTTTGGATGAGTCCCTATATAACCTGGAAGCTTAACATCTCTTTTAACTTCTTTATCTTTTTCTATTTTTATTCTGCAATACTCGCATCTTTTCTTAAATAAGTTCATTTTTTATCTCTTCTTGTCCTTTAATAATTTTATTATCCCTAATATTACTAATACTATTAAACCAATTAACAATAATGTTAGTAAAAGGTTGTTTATTCCAGAATAATAATCTCTTCCATACATCATGTTCATCATTCCCATGCCAGAACCCATTATACTTGCATAACCAACATAAACATCTTCATTACAATAAAGTCTTTTAGCCATATTTATGTGCATTAATTTTAAGCTATCAGAACCTTCACCACCCATCATTTGATCCATTAACTCGTGAGATTCTCCTGGATGCATTTGTTCCATATAATAATCACCAATTAATTCGAATTGTTCATCACCTAATTCATTACAATTAACTCCAGAATCAATTACCCTTTTAGCCTCTGTAAAATCTTCATCTGCATTCACTAAACTAATTAATAAAATTAACAAACTAAATATTATTAATATTTTTTTCATTTTAACCTCCTTATACATTTATAATTTAAACCTCCTCATTAATAAAGAATTTGATACAACAGAAACAGAACTAAATGCCATTGCAGCTGCTGCTATAATAGGATTTAACAAGAACCCAAAGAATGGATATAAAATACCTGCAGCAATTGGTATGCCAGCTACATTATAGACAAATGCCCAGAATAGATTTTGTTTTATCTTGCGTAATGTATATTTACTTAATTTTATTGATTTTATAACATCTCTTAAATCACTTTTTACTAAGACTATACTGCCAGTTTCTAAAGCAACATCTGTTCCTGAACCTATTGCAATACCTAAATGAGATTGTGCTAATGCAGGAGCATCATTTATCCCATCACCAACGAAAGCTACAATTTTACCTTTACTTTGTAATTTCTTAACTTCATTTGCTTTTTCATCTGGTAAAACATTGGCTAATACATTATCTATTTCAAGTTGTTTTGCAATAGCTTTTCCTGTACGTTCATTATCTCCTGTCATTAATATCACTTCTTTACCAAGTTTATGTAATTCTTGCACAGCTTCTTTTGAATTTTCTTTTAGTGTATCAGCTACAGCAATTATTCCTGCTACTTTTTTATTTATACTAATTAACATAGCTGTTTTACCTTCATCTTCTAACTTAGTCAGCATATTTTCATATTGAGAAATATTAATTTTATTTAGCTTCATTAATCTCCTATTACCATTTAAAATTACTTTATTATGATAGTAAGCTTTAACACCATGTCCTGGAATATTTTCAAATTTAGTTGCATCTGGAATTTTTAATTTTAATTTTTTAGCATAATTAATAATTGATTCTGCTAATGGGTGTTCTGAATTCTTTTCAGCTATACTCGAGTAAAGCAATACATCTTTTTCTTTAAAATTATTTAATGCTATAATATTAGTAACTTCTGGCTTGCCTTTTGTTAAAGTTCCAGTTTTATCAAATATAATTACATTAACTTTTTTAGCTATTTCTAAAGCTTCTGCATTTTTAATTAATATTCCATTTTCAGCTCCTTTACCTGTACCAACCATTATTGCTGTAGGGGTAGCTAAACCAAGTGCACAAGGACATGCTATTATTAAAACCCCAATAAAATTAACTAAAGCATATGTAAAAGCTGGATCTGGTCCAAAGAAATACCAAACTAAAAATGTTAATATTGCTATACCAACAACTACTGGCACAAATATACCCGAGATTTTGTCAGCTAATCTTTGGATAGGTGCTTTACTTCCTTGTGCTTCCTCTACTAGCTTAATTATCTGAGCAAGCATTGTATCTGAACCAATTTTAGTTGCTCTTATTTTTAATACACCATTTTTATTTATTGTTGCTCCTATTATAATATCTTTTACTTTTTTTTCAACAGGAATACTTTCACCAGTAATCATACTTTCATCTACAGAAGAATAACCCCATGTAACAATACCATCTGTAGGAATTTTTTCACCTGGCTTAACTAATAAAATATCATTAACCTTAACCTCTTCAATTGGAATTTTTATTTCTTTATTATTTCTAATTATAGTAGCTGTTTTTGCTTGTAATCCAATTAATTTCTTAATTGCTTCAGAAGTTCTTCCACGAGCAATTGCTTCTAATAATCTACCAAGTATAATTAAAGTTATAATAATAGCTGCAGTATCATAATACAAATTTAGTTGAATGTTTTTAAATAAACTAGGAAAGAAAGTTACAACAAAGCTATAAATATAAGCAGCGCTCGTGCCTATAGCAATTAATGAATTCATATCAGCTGTTTTTTGTTTTAGAGCATTCCAAAAACCACGATAAAATTGCCATCCAACATAAAATTGAACTGGAGTTGCAAGTATAAATAAAACCCAGGCTTTAGTTAATATTTCTGGAGTAAATTTAAAGAATTCTGGAAAACTTCCTAATAATATTATTATGCTTAAAATTGTTCCAATAATAAATTTCCTTCTTAATGTTTTTATTTCATGTTCCCTCGCTTCTTTCTCTAGATCAATATGCTCTTCTACTGGTTCATAGCCTGCTGCCTTAATTGTTTTCTTGATTTTATCCAAGCTAACTAATGCTGGATTATAATTAATTATTGCCCGTTCATTAGCAAAACTTAGCTCAGCTTTTTTTATTCCATACAAATTATTTAATGCTTTTTTAACTATACCTGTACAATGAGGAGAATTCATTCCAATAACTTTTAATTTAAGCTGGCCAATCTCTTTAAGCTCTTTTTCCTCAGGAATAATATCATAACCAAGATTCTTTACTTTTTTTCTTAATTCTTGCAAATTTACTTTATTGTCATCATATTCAACATAAGCTTTTTCATTAGCATAATTTACTACTGCTTTATTTACTCCAGAGGTATTTTTTAGAGTTTTCTCTATTGTAATTGCGCATGTTGCACAATGCATGCCTTGAATTTTTAATTCAGTTTTATTTTGCATATTTTCCTGGATTTTTATCAAATTCTTTTTCGCAGTTTAAACTACAAAAATAATATTCTTTATTTTTGTAAGTGCTTTTATATTCTGTATCTTTACTTATTTTCATTCCACATACAAGATCTTTTTGTTTGCTAAAAAACATTTTTATTTACCCCCTAATGTGTTTATATTAAATAATTTATATAATCCACAATACCCTATTAAGCTCTCTGTTATTGAGATTAATCCAAGCAGTAATAATACAAATTTTAATGTATTATTGTCCAAGGTAAACGCGAAGTAAACTATTACTATTCCTAAAATAAATCTTATTATTCTATCTATTTTGCCAACATTCTTTTCCATTTTTCCTCCTTACTAAATATTGCTTATTTCTTATTAAAGTAGTTGTATAATGCTACAAACAATACACCAATTAAGTAGCTTGATACAAATATTAGTATTAAACCAATAATTGTGTTACCAAAGGTAATAGACTTATTTGTTATTAAACTTATATTTATTCCATGAAATAAGTAATTTGCATAACCAATAAGTGTACTTGGGGTTAGCCAGTAGAGTACAGCGCATATTACATATATTACTACCGAAGTTGTACCAAGTGTAAGTCCAACTACCTTGCTATTTAGTTTATCCATTCATTCACCTCCTCTCTTTATATATCGAAATCTGATATATCGAAAAATGATAAACTATATAAATCTTTCTATCTTAGCTATAATATGGTTAAGGTAGATAGTTTCATAAAATTGCATACTTTGATTTCATTAAATAATAATCCAAAAAATGGTTATGAGTTAATAAAGGAACTTGAGAAGAAATTAGATAAAAAAATAAGTGCTTCCCATATTTACCCATTCTTAAAGGAATTAAAGCAAAATTATTTAGTAAATTATAGGCAATTTGGAAAGGAAAAAGTTTATAGTTTAACAGAATCAGGAGTTAAATTTGTAAATGATACATTATCAAGGTTTAATGATATAATTCAAGAAAGTTTAAAAAAGAAAATTACAAAATGTGTACATTGTGGTTGCGAAGTATATAACAATAAATATACGGAAATAGTTAATGGGAAAAAACTAGCTTTTTGTTGCTGTCATTGTGCTGAAAGTTATAAAAAAGGATTAAAACATAAACATTAAGGTATTGTTCTAAGTTATGCTATATGAAATAAGGTATGCTATTTTTATTCATTTTCCTTCATCAAAACCTGCAGGTATAGAAACCCAAGTGGTTTTTGATTCATCAGATTGATTTAGGTCAAAGTAGTATAATATATTTGGGTTTGAATTATCTAATTTTGGAAGGGATATTTTTATATTATTCATAACAAGAACGGCCTTATTAGATATGATATCTTGAATAAGAACCTTAATAAATCTAAATTCACAAGAATATTTATCATTAATTTCACAATTTAAGATTCTTAGATCAGAAGCTTCTTTTGTCATTAAAACAAAATTCGATTCTTCTCCCACTTGAATTTTATCAAATGTTAGATAACACCCTCTATTTGTAAAAGTGCCCCCACAATTTTTTTCTATCATTTTTGGATTATCTCTTACTAAATATGGTGTAACATTAGATCTTATATCTAAAATTAATTTATCAACCCTCTTTTTACCTATGTTCTTTAATGTAAATGAATAATATGAACAATCGGGACAATTTTTAAAATCAATTATAGGGCCAGGATCTATTATGTTATCATACCTATCAATCTTTTCTTTATCAGATGAGTCTAAAAAATAAAGAGTTGACAGATTTGGACCTAAAAGGTATAAAAAATAAAAATTTTCTATCTGCGATTCAGACTCATCTAAATTTGCACTTCTAAAAATAACTGTATTAATGAGTACCTCAGGTTTTGGGCCAAATTTATCATTTATATAATCACTTAAAGTTTCGCCCCAACTAAGTCCTATAATTATACTAATTATAGCTAACCAAAAAAATAATTTATTTGTCGGGCTCCACTTATCATATAACCTTGATTTAAAATGCTTGAATAAATTCATAATTAAATTTTAATTTTTTAAAGAATTTAAGTGTTTCTATGCCTTAATTAGTATGACCCATTAAGGTATTGTTCTATATTTTATATTAAACATTAATTTAAACATTCTTTATAACGATCAGGATGATGTGACATATGTTCTATCCATTCTTGATCAGTATAATCTGATGGAGTTTTACATTTATCTTCTAATTCTGCTGAAACAAATGTATTATACTGTTCTTGAGAATAATCTTTATTAAATAACGTGCTTAAGCTAAATACTAAGATTATTAAAATTAGTCCTAGTAAAATATACAAAATTATGTTTTCAGATTTTTTCATATTTTACCTCGAATCTTTTTTTAATTATTAAATACAAGCTAAAAATGATTATACTAAATCCTATTATCAAAAAATATGTTCTTAAAAAAGCGAAATTTTCAAATGGAATCCCAACTATAATTGCACCAGAATTAAATACTAATAAATTTTTAATTGCATAATGCTTATGTTTAATGTAAAGAATTAAGCTTATAGCAAATAAAGCTAAAGCAATAGTCCATAAAGGCAAAGCTAATTTTTGTAAAAATAAAAAGGGTAATCCAGTTAATGTTATTCCTATTAATGATAATAATGCTATTACTCCTAAACAAATTGAATGACATACTTGATAAGAACTAAATATCCCAGAAAAACTAGTAAAACTACTAAAGTAATTAATATATTTCTCTTTTTTATGAGAGTTAATATCTTTATTAAATTCTTTATTTTCTAATTTTTTATCTTCTATTCTTTCTATTTTCTTATTATGTTTTGGATGGCAACATTCCATTTTACTCCTTACAACAATCAATAATCTTTTTAACGATTTCAGAAATTTTTCTTGCAAATAATGGCTTGTCCTCTTTAAGTTTTTTAATTTCAATCATATTTAGGTTAATTGCAAAAAATAATGAATAAAGTTCAAATGCTGCCTTAAAATAAATCTCAGCTTCTTTTTCATTATCTGTTAATTCTTTTGTGCCAACTTCAATTAAACGCATACTAGAAGCAAGTAAATGTTTGCTTATGCACCATTCCTCTGCTTTGGGATTTTTAACAATTTTTTTAAGCAAGGTTTTTCTTAATGTTCTAATAGAATTGAGCATATCAAGATAAGCTTTATTACCAGTTTTCATAGCTGAGAAATAAAAATGCTCCTCTAGACTAATTAAATTCATTAAAGCTATACTAAGATCTTCCTCTTTACTTAAATCAAATTCCTTGCTTTTTACTTTATTAAGCCAATCTTGAATTTCTTTTTCCATTTTAGCTAAATATAAAATATATTGGAATACTTACTAAAATTAAAAGTAAAATAGTTAATATAACACCTTGAAAAGGAATTATTACTTTGCCAAATTTTAGTTTTATGTAATTATGTAAGTAATAGGCAAATAATGTAATTATGCCCCCAATAATACTTCCGAGTAATAATTTATTTACAAAATAAAGTTTGTTAAATAAGTTAATATAAGTAGCATCTTTAACAAATGCTAATGCTGGCAAGATAGTTAGTAAAAATATTCCAATTATAATTAATGTTTTTTGATATTTAAAATAAGTTTTTAATTTTCTATTAATCCATAATGCTAATGAAATAGCAAAAGCTCCTGAAAATATTCCTACTATAGTAATATCTAATCCAAGATATCTTGCTCCAACTGCTCCTGCTACAACAGCACCTGTACATAAAGGACAATGAGCACTTACTGTTGTAACTAAAAGAAAAAAGCTAGTTACAACTAATGCTAATAATCTTTTGTAAGTCATATTAATTAATAACCTTTAACAACCGCCAACCATTGTTGGACCTTGACTAGCTTCACCATATAATTCGGGATGCATTTCAGCCATCATTTCTTCATAAGTTTGACCTTGGTCATTGCTAGCTGAACTTGAACCGACAACATTTCCTGTAATTTTACTTTTCAAAGTAGTTAATTGTAATGCTTGCACAACTGAAACTAAAATTAGAGCTACTAACACAATTACAATTATTGTATCTTTATTCATTTTAACAACCTCCTACCATTCCACCATTGGTATTACCTTGTTCTATGCCACGAAATAAATTAGAAGCTAAATTAATGTAATTAAGCTCTATGTCCTTATCTTTTAGAACTTGAGCTTTTGCTTTCATAGTATCTGGGAAGAACAAAGTTTTCCATTTTCCTAATTCCTCGAGAATAGCTTCATCTTTCATTTCAGGATGTTCTGTAAGTAAGTATTTAGCTACTCCACGCATCGCATAACTATGAGCACATCCACAAGCTGCTTGCCCATCAGGAAAAGTAATTGCATCTGCACCACAACAATATTCACAACTTATTGAATTTGTAATTTTAATATAACGATTTAATTTTTCACTTTCTAAATTAATACTGGTATCAAACAAAGCTAATTTTTTTATTGTTAGATCAGCTTTTCTTGGATCATTTACATTAACATCATCATAACTAATTCCAAGCTCCTTACCATAAATATCTGGAACACCTTTAGGAATTACATCTAGAGCACTTACTCCTTGAATTCCTGTTGTTAATCCTGTTATAGTATTCTTAGATAAGTTAATTAATTGAAATTGGTTAAAAACAGTTATTATTACTAAAACAATTAGTAAATAAAATATAATTTTTTCTTTGTTCATTTTAACTCCTTCTTCATTTCATTAAATTGTTTTTTTGTAATCTCACCTTTAACATACCTTTTTTCTAAAATGTCTAAAGCAGATTCCTTGCTTCTAGTAATTTGTTGTATTACCCATATTACCAACCAAATTATAGCTGCCCAAAATAATACCATAAAAATCCAAGAAAACCATCCAAAGCCAAATCCTGTTCCGTACATCATATTATTAATGCCTCCTAAACTTGAACCCATATCACAATCAGCATTTACTGTTAATGTTAAAGCAAGTAAAGTTAATATTATTGAAATTATTAGTTTCATAACTAATATTAGAAATAGTAAGATGATATAATTTACCTCTAAAACGATGTTGTAAAATAAACTCTTTTTAATAAAATAAAGTAAAAATATGTTTAGAATTGTTTAGAACTCTCTAAATTGGTTTCTTTAAGTAAATGGCGTTTGTTTTGCCTTGCGCTACCTTTTTAATCAAATCTTTTTTCTCTAAATCAGCTAAAATAAAGCTTAACTTTGTTTTGCTTAAATCTGTTCTAATTCTTAATGTAGCTTGTGTAATACCATCTTGCTCGCGTACAGCTTTCATAACTTTTTGCTCATCTTCACTTAATGCACTTAACAATATGTTAAATTTATCTTCTTTAAGTCCTTTCTTTTGCACATCCACTAATCTTCTGGTAATCTTATCTTGATATTGTTGTATTACTTTTTTTTCACGATCACCATAAAATATTATATACGTTCCAAGTAAGCCAATCATAACCAAGAAAGTTATGCTAATATAAAAATATGGCAAGATAGTAACTAATTTCTCATACGGACATTGCCCTCCATTAGATCCATGAGGACATTCTGTTGTAGCATGAATTCCAAAAGCATCTTGAAATTGTGATTTAAATAAAAATAATAAAGCTATAATTACTATGCTTAGTAAAATTAAAATTATTCCAAGATTTTTGTTTTGCATAATTTAATATTAAAATTATAAGTTTAAAAAGTTTTGTAATTCGTTTTTATATTTTATTTAATAACTTTAACATTAAAGCTTTTTGTAAATGTAATCTGTTTTCAGCTTGTTCAAAAATAATATTTTGCTTACTATCCATTACATCATTTGTAATTTCTAAACCACGATGAGCAGGCAAACAATGCATTACTACAGCATTTTTATTAGCATTTTGTAATAATTTTTTATTTATTTGATATTTTCTAAATATCTTTAATCTTTCTTTCTTTTCATTTTCTTGATGCATTGAAACCCAAACATCTGTATAAAGTATATTTGCATTTTTAACTGCCCCGTTAACATCATTAGTAAGAATAATTTTAGATTTAGCAATTTTATTTGCTTTTTTAACTATAGTTTGATTTGGCTCGTAATCCTTTGGTGTAGCTACTGAAATATTTATGCCAGTAATTGCACATCCTAAAATTAAAGAATTACAAACATTATTTCCATCTCCGATATAAGCTAGTTTTAAATTATTAAAGTTATGAAAATGTTCATAAATTGTAAATAAATCAGAAAGTATTTGACAAGGATGTTCTAAATCAGAAAGTGCATTTACTACAGGAATTTTACTAATTTTACTCATCTTTATTAAATCATTATGTAAAAAAACTCTAGCAACTATCATATCAGCATATCTTTCAAAAACTCTAGTTGTATCTTCAACTGTTTCTCCTCTTCCTAATTGCAATTCATTCCAATTTAAGACTATTGCATTACCACCAAGTTGATTTACACCAACCTCAAATGAAACCCTTGTTCGTGTAGATGGTTTTTGAAATAATAAAATTATATTTTTATTTTTTAATTTAGTATTATATTGCAAAGGATTTTTCTTAATTTTATTAGCTAAATTAATTAATTCAAGAATTTGTTTTTTATTTAAATCAGATACTGAAAGCAAATTTTTCATTTTAATATTTTATTAATTGCATTATATATGGGCTTAAAATCATGTTCATTCATGTCATAATCCGCGTTTAATACAATTTTATTTATCTTGAATAATTTTTTTAGGTTAGAAGGGCTTCCATCAATTACTAAATCACATTTTGCTTTGTTTATTGTAGTTTGTAATTCATTAATTTGTTTTTTAGTATAGCCCATTGCAGGCAAAACCTTTTTCAAATGTGGAAATTTTTTATAAACTTCTTTAATTGAGCCAACAGCATATTTTTCTGCATCTACAATCTCGCGAGCATGATACATTTTAGCAACTGCATTTGAAATTCCATAAGCCATTCCACCATGAGTCATTGTTGGGCCATCCCCTATTAAAAGTACTTTTTTACCTTTAATTAGCTCTGGATTTTCTACCATAACTACAGAATTAACCTCAACAACCATAGCTTTTTTATTAACTTTTTTTATATTTTCTCTAACTAATCTTAAATTCTCTTTTGTTGTTCCCATCATCTTATGAACTAATACAATATCTGCCATTCTTAGATTAACTTGGCCAGGATAATAAGTTAATTCATGACCTGCTCTCCTTGGATCAACTAAAACAATATGTAAGTTTGGCTTAAAGAAGCTGAAATCGTTGTTTCCGCCATCCCACAATATAACATCTGCACGTTTTTCAGCTTCTTTTAATATTTTAGCATAATCAACACCTGCAAATATCGGGATATTATTTTTAATATAATGTCTATATTCTTCTAATTCTTCAATAGTTAAATTAGCTTTGATTAAATCTTTTTCAGTAAAGAACATTTGAACTATTTCTTTTTTTAAATCACCGTAAGGCATTGGATGTCTAACAACTACAACTTTATAGCCAAGATTCTTTAAGTATAAAGCAATTCTTCTTGTTGCTCTACTTTTTCCACAACCAGTTCTTACTGCACATATGCTAATTACAGGTTTCTTGCTTTTTAAATAAGTTGAATTTGTGCCAAGTAACGCAAAATTTGCTCCATTTGCCAACACAATAGAAGCTTTATTCATAACTTCTTGATGAGATAAATCAGAATAAGCTAAATAAACTGTATCAACTTTAAATTTCTTTATTAATTCTGGTAATTTTTCTTCAGAATAAAATGGAATATCTTTTTTGTAAAATTTTCCTGCTAATTCTTTAGGAAAACTTCTTTTTTCTATACCTGGAATTTGTGCTTGTGTAAATGCTACAACATTATATAAAGGATTATCTTTAAAATATTGTAAAAAATTAAAGTAGTCGCGACCAGCAGCGCCAGAAATTATAATATTTTTCATTTTACCTCTTTTATTTAATAATTAATGTCCCTGCTTTATTATTTAAAGCTTTCATTACTTTTTCTGGATTTGTGATAATAACTTTTTTTCCACCTTTACTTAAGAAATTAATAGCTGCTTGTATTTTCGGTTTCATACTACCCTCAAGAAAATGACCTTCTTTCATATATTGTTTAGCTTGCTTTAAATTCATTTTCTTAATTGCTTTTTGATTTTTCTTTAGGTAATTCAAATAAACATAATCCACTCCGGTAAGAATTAATAATAATTGAGCTTTAATACTATTAGCCAAACATTGTGATGCAAAATCCTTATCAATAACTGCTTCTACTCCATGTAACTCATTTTTTTCAAGATAAACAGGAATTCCACCACCACCTGCTGCTATGACAATTATTCCTTTGCTAATTAAATTTTTTATAACTTCTACTTCAAGTATTTTTATTGGCAAGGGACTTGGAACAACTCTTCTATAACCGCGACCAGCATCCCAAATTACTTTAAATCCTTTTTTCTTTAATGCTAAACTTTGTTTTTTTGTATAAAAAGGACCAATTGGCTTAGTTGGATTTTTAAAAGCTTTATCTTGCTTATTAACTAAAACTTGTGTAATTAAAGTTGCTACTGCATTATTTATTTTATGCTCACGTAATGTATTTCTTAGTTGTTCTTCAAATATATAGCCAATTAATGCTTGACTTTCTGCTCCTAAAACGTCTAAAGGCATTGCTGGAACTTTATATTTTGCAATTTCATTTTGGATTGCAAGAAATCCAATCTCAGGACCATTTCCATGACTTATAACAACTTGATTATTTTTTAATATAGAAATAATTTTTTTACAAGTTTTTCTAATGTTTTTAATTAATGTTGAGTAAGTTTGTTTTTCACCTTTTTGTAAGATTGCATTTCCCCCTAAAGCAATAACAATTTTCATAATTCATCGTGTTAAACTAATCTTTGGTGGATTTTTTAGTAATTTTTCTAATAAATTAACTGCATTTTCTATATCTCTACGATTAACTATACCAATTGTGGTATGTAAGTTACGTACAGGAACAGTAACTGCAGCCGAAGGAACACCTCTTCTTGAAATAGAAATGCTTAAAGCATCTGTTGTTCCAAAATCACTTACATCTAATTGCAAAGGAATTTTATTTTTTTTAGCAATCTCTCTTAACCAATCATCTATATAACGATTGCCAAGCATTTCTGCATCTTTTATTGTTATACTTGGGCCATGACCCATTTTCATTGTTGAATCATCTGAATGATCATCTGCATTTGTAACATCTACTGCAATAGCCCAATCTGGATCAATTGAATAAGCTGAAGTTCTTGCTCCATACAATCCAACTTCTTCTTGCACAGTAAATGTGAAATAAGTTTCATATTTTACTTTTTTAAGTCTTTTAGCCAACTCAACTAAAATATAACAACCTACACGATCATCTAAAGCTTTACCAGAAATAATATCTTTACTTCCTAAGTAAATAAATTTTCTTTTAAAATGAATATAGTCTCCTGTCTTAATGCCAATTTTAATCAATTCTTTTTGATTTAATCCAGTATCAATAAATAAATCAACTAATTTGGGTTTGTTTTCTAAGGTAAATGCACTGCTCATATCATTCATTGTAATAACTCCAAAAACTAATCCACGTTTAGTTTCAACATTCACCCTTTGGCCAATTAAAGCTAATGGATCTACTCCACCAATAGTAGAGAAATAAATTCTACCCTTTTCATCAATATTTTTTACTATTAGCCCGATTTCATCCATATGTGCAGCTAACATGACACGAGGACGCTTGCCGTGTTTATGTGCAATTAAATTTCCTAATTTATCAACGTGAATATCATCAACATATTTCCTTATTGCTTTTACTATTATCTTGCGTATATTTTCTTCACTTCCAGAAACACCAAAAGCATTAAGTAATTGTTCAAGTAAATCCAAAATCTCACCTCTTCTTTAATATATTAAAAGTCCATAATATATAAATCTTATTAAAAAGGTAAGCTTAAATAATTTTGTAATTTTTTAAAATAATGGCTCGAGAAATAATGGTTGTTAAAAGGGATATTTTATTTAATGATAATTATTTCTATTTTCAAGGATTTATGCCAAGAAATGATAAAATTAATTTTGAAAAAATAATATTAGATGACCATCAATTTATGGAAAAGGATTTAGCTGAAACTAATCATGAGTATAAACAACCAATTGCTTATTTTCTTATAGCAGATAAAGAATTAAAAAAAGCATTTCTTTATCAACGTGCAATAAGAGATGAAGAATACGCTGAGAAGAGATTACAGGGTAAATTATCTATTGGTTTAGGGGGGCATATTGAAAAATCGGATAAAAGAGATAATCCAATATTGCATAGTATGTTGCGTGAGTTAGACGAAGAAGTAGAAGGTTTTGTGCCTGATTCAAATCCAGAAATTTTGGGTTATATAAATGATGATGTTGATGATGTCGGAAAAGTCCATTTTGGATTATTATATGCTTTTTCAACTAATTCGCATAGAGTCTATCCAAAAGATAAAGAAATTAAAAAGGGTGGACTAATCAAATTAGAAGGTATTAGAAGATTATTTAGTTCTGATAAGTATATTATTGAGGGTTGGTCAAAAATAGCATTAAAACCTTTAGAAGAATTACTAAAATAGTAATTTATTTAAAGTCATAAAAATAAAATTCTTTTATATGGGAGTGTAAGCTCAACGGCAAAAGTTTAAAAATTTAGGAAAATTTAAACTGTCGTGACTGCTCGGCTCCAGACCGAGATTTCCAGGTTCGAATCCTGGCTCTCCCACTACCCAAATTGTGTTAATTTATATCTTACACCTTTATCTTCATATTTATCAAGAAATCTGCTTACTTCTTCTTGTGTAATTAATGTTTTTGACTCACCTGGCTTTTGTTTATTTTCCTCAAGAACATATACACAATATTCACCGAATTTATCTTTAAAATAACTAGTTGATTCATCTCTAATTAATTCAAAATGATAATTATTTTTTATAAAATAATCACTAATCTCTTTCATTAAACCATTTCTATGATCTGGTATTTCATTGAAGAATCTTATCTCTAATCCTATAAATCTCATAATAATATAAAATAGTAAAAATATTTAAAGCTTTTCATAGTTACCTTTAATAAATAGTTACTAAATCGAAACCTTTAAATAGTGGTTACAAATAAGAATTTTCTGGGGTTATTTTAAAATGAAAGCTAGAAATATTTTAATTACAGGTGCTTTATTATCCCTATTAAACGGACATTTAAACGCACAACAAAAAACTTATTTAAAGCCATTTACTTTTAGGGGAGACTTAGAATATTTAATGACAGCTTGGTCTACAGGAACTACATTAAATGGTAATCCACCAATAATTTTTGGACCGGTAGAAACTGTAGGTAATGCGGCTTATCATCAAGATAAACTCGATTCTTTGTTTGGAACCTATTTCTTAGGCGTTAATAATATAGATAGAATTATTAAAGAATTCAAGAAAACAAATCCCGGATTAAAAGAAGATAAGCTTAGGGAATATATAAAAGATAAAATTCCAAGTTTAGAAAGTAGAGGGTTATTTAAAAGATTATTTTTTGATGGAAAATTAACAAAGGAGGAATTAGAATCTTTAGAAGATGGTGTTTATGGTTATTGGTATCTAGCAGAAAATGATCAAGCTAGCTTACCCGGAATTTTAGAGATACAATATAATTCAAGAAAAGCTGAAAGAGAACTTTTAGAAGAAAAAGTTGATACTACTAAAATAATACCAGGGAAAAAAATTAATGAAAAGGAAATAGAGAAAGAAAAACCTTTAACACTAGAAGAAGAAAAACGTGTAAAAGAGAGATTAAAATATAATTTTGGAGTATTAGGCGGATTTGAATATGATAGTAAGAGTAAATTTGGGCCTAGTGCTACATTAAGATTCTATAATATTCCAAGTAAAAAAGTTAATTTAGGATTAAATCTTAGTTACGGAACTAGAGAAGAAGGTCCAACTACAAATGTCATTAGCACAAATCCAGATTCTTTAGGATTTTCTGGATATGGAACAAATACATTTACTAATAATATTAAAACATATGATGCTAGTTTAGAAGCTGGATATAATTTAGATGATAAATTTAGTTTACTTGGTGGATTAGGAATTAGTTATGATGATATTCTTGAAAATTTAAGAGTTTATGAAAGTATAAGAAAAAATAATGTAATAGTTAGAGCTGATACAGACAATTATGGTTCAAGAAAAAATAAAGCTAATTTGAAATATTATGCTGGATTAGAACATAGAATTAATCGATTTATTACAAATGTTGGTATTGGTAGAAAAGGCAATAATACATTTTATTTAGCAAGAGTTGGAGTTAGATTATGAAAAAATTAATTTTAATTATGTTAATGTTTCTTGCATTAATTAATGTAGCTAGTGCTGTGGTAGTTTACGGTGAATTTGAAAATGGATTAAGCTCAGCCACAATAAATAGAAATCAAGAAACTACTTTCAATAGTGTAATATTTTCAAATAATCCGCCTATTAATTATGATGTTAAGATGTATAATGCTAATGGAGATTTAATTAAAACTTATATTTCTGCTAGTACTAATAATAATTATGTTTCAAATAGATTCACTATAACAAGAAATGATTATCAAATAGGAGGAATATTTACAATTACAATAAATGCTATTGATTCATTAAATGATAATGACTTAACTAGTTTAAGATTAGAAGTAATTAATAATGCTCCTATTTTAAATCCTATTGGAAATAAAGTAATTAATGAATCTGAGTTATTACAATTTACTATAAATGCAAGTGATCCAGATAATGATAGCTTAAGTTTTAGAGCTGAGAACTTACCAAGAAATGCTATTTTAATAGATAATAATGATGATACTGCATCATTTAGTTGGCAAACTGGTTTATTAGATTCTGGAAGTTATGATGTTAATTTTATTGTGGATGATGGCCAACTCACAGATAATGAAGTTATTACAATTAATGTTATAGATGTCCCATTTAATCCTTTTATTCCTACTATTAATATAATTAAGCCAGTAGAAAATGAAATTATTTCAGGCATGTATAATATATTATGGCAAGCTAATGATCTAGATCAAGTAGCTGATACTCTTGATATAAGATTAGAGTACGGAGCAAGAAGTACTACTTTTATCTCCAGGATATTAAATATATTAGGAATTAACTTACAATTACAACAATGGATTATTTTAGAAGATGCGCAAGATAATAATGACGGAATATTTACTTGGGATACTACACAAGTTAGTAATGGAAATTATGAATTAAGAGCTACTGTAACAGATGATAATGGCAATACCGCAGTAGATTATGTAAGTAGCTTCATAATAAATAATATTATAATTGCAAATAACCCGCCTGTAATAACCTCTGTTCCAATTACACAAACTCTTGTAAATCAACCTTATAGTTATGATGTTGATGCAATTGATATTGATAATGATGTATTAAATTATAGTTTACTTACTAATCCAGTTGGCATGAATATAAATGCTAATACAGGTTTAATAACATGGTTACCTGGTCAAATAGGCTTTTATAATGTTGTTGTAAGTGCGAGTGATTCTAGATTAAGTGATACACAAAATTATGTAATAGAAGTAAAAGAAAGAATTACCCCTCAACCAAGTGTAAAGAAATTCGCTAGTCATAAAATACAAATTAATAATGTTATTTTAACTTACGATAATAATTTAAATGTTTTTACTAATATAAAAAATCAAGGTAATAAAACAGAGGATATTAAAATAGTAACAACAATTATGAATAATGGTATGCATAAAGAAGCAAAAGTTAAATTAAATGTTAATCAAGGTACTTGGAAATTAACAGAATTTAATTTACCAAAGAAAAATTATATTGTTAAAGTAGAAATAATAAGTAAGAATGACAGAGATGTTAAATACGCTTATATTAGTCAAAAATGACACTACCGAAAGGTTTAAATAGTGGCTGTAACTCAGAAATAGCAACATAAAAACTTAATAATCAAAGTCAAGGGGGACATATAAAATGAAAAAATTACTATGTTTAATTGCATTATTGTTAGTCGGTTTTTTAACAAGTTTAGCAACTAATGTAAATGCACAAGGTTATTCATTTACAGAAGTTGAGGTTAATGGTGTAACAATGAATCTTGTAACACCAAGTTCTATTGCTAATACAGTAAATGTAGAAAGAGGAGATAGAGTATTTGTTAAAGCTGAATTAAGGGCAACAGCAAATGTTAGAGATGTAAGAGTTCGTACTTGGATAGGTGGTTATGAATTTGGAAATATCCAAGAAGAAACTGAGATATTTGATGTTGAAACAAATGTTACTTATGTTAAAGGATTAATTCTTGGATTACCAGAGGACTTAGATGCTTCTAAAGATTATACATTACATGTTGAAGCATTTGATGACGTTGGAAGCACAAGATTAAGTTTCCCATTAAGAGTTCAAGAACAAAGACATATGCTTAATATCTTAGATGTAATATTTAATCCTGGGATAAGTGTAAGAAATGATCAACCATTATTTGTTACAGTAAGGATAGAGAACTTAGGTGATAAGAAAGAAGAAGATATTAAGGTTGAGGTAAGCTTACCTAGTCTAGGTTTATCACAAAAAACTTTTATAGATGAATTAAGCCCAAGTGACGACCCTGATTTTGATGAAGAAGACTCTGAATCAAGTGAAGCTTTATTCCTTGATTTAAGCAATGTTAAAGCTGGTGAATATCCATTAAGAGTAAGGGTAGAGTACAATAGAGGTCATAGCTTTGTTGAGCAAACTTATGTATTAACTGTTCAAGAAGCTAGAGAAGTTGCAGAGCCAACTAAGTTTATGGCTGTTGTTGCTGAAAGAACAAGAACATTAAATGCTGGTTCAAGTACAACTTACACATTATCATTAGCAAATCTTGGTGCAGAATCAAGAACATTCAGTTTAGAGGTTGCGGGTGTTGAAGCTTTTGGTAGCGCAAGTGTAAGTCCAAGTTTAGTTTTAATGCCAGCAGATTCAACAAGAGAAGCAGTTGTAACAGTAAATGCTAATCAAGATGCTACATCTGGTAGCAAAGTATTTACAGTAAGAGTTAAAGAAGCTGATTCAGTTGTAAAAGAATTACAACTAGAAGCAAATGTTCAAGGAAGAGCTCCTGACACATTAGCTGGAGTAAAATCTGGTTTAATTGTTGGATTTATAGTATTATTAATTGTATTAGTAATACTTGGCATCATATTAGTTGTTAATAAGATGAAAAGCAAAGAAGGACCAGAAGAAACTTACTACTAAAGTAAGTTTTTTATTTTTTTCTTTTTATTTCTTTTAAAATTTAAGCAAATTTAAAACCAAAAAGTATTTATATTAATTGTACTTTTCTAAAGTAGATAAAAGGGGGATTAACTAATGAATAATAAAAAAAATGGCATTATATCATTAATAATAATTTCTTTTTTATTAGCTAATCTAATTAATGTTAACGCTTTTGAATTAACTAGTCAAGAATTAACAAAAGATATTTGCCCAAGTCAAACTATTGTTTTCACAGCTACTATCTCTGGTACAGGTAATTTTAATATTAATTTAGAGGGGAGTGCAAGTAGTTTTTCAACAGTAGTTCCACAAAGTATTTCTTTAAATAATGAGGCAAAAACAATTTTTGTTTATGTTACTCCAGGTATTAATGTTAATCCTGGTAAATATAATTTAAATTTAATTGTTGGTTCGGGAGCAGAAGTAAAGAACATTAATTATGAAGTAAATGTAAATAATTGCTTTAATATTGGAATTACTGGACCAAGTAGCAAGGAATTATGTGCTTGTAATCCTGAGTCATACGAGTTTAATATAGTTAATAATGGTATTTATCAAGAAACTTATCAAGTTGAAGTAACTGGAGCTGCTGCACAATGGGTTAGTTTAAGTCAAAATAAAATTACTCTGGATGCGGGTAAATCAGCCAAGATAATAGCTACATTAACTGCTCCTTGTAATAGTCAAGGTAAGAATGATTTTAATATAATTGTGAGATCATTAACAACAAATGCAGTAGCAAGTTTTAGTTCTTCAGCTTTAGTAAATAGTTGTTTTGAATTTGATACTAAATTAAGTAAAGATTTTATTAATTTCTGTGAGCGTACAATTGAAACTATTCCTATTAGCATAACTAATCTTGCAAATGAAGAAAATGAATTTAGCTTAAAATTAACAGGACCTGCATGGGCTAATCTCGAGTTAAATAAATTAAGATTAAATGCAAATGCTAAGCAAGATGTTAATTTAATATTAAACCCAGATTATGATGTTAAAGGTGATTTTGATATTAATATCAATGTTGAAAGCAGCCAAGGCAAAATTAAAAAAGATTTAGCATTAAAAGCAACTGTAAGAAAATGCCATGATGTTTTATTGGAAATATTAGAAACACAAGATAAAATTTGTAGCACTAGTACAAAGAATTATGAAGTAAGTGTAAAAAATCTTGGAGAGTTTGAGAAAGAATTTAAACTTGAGGTAAATCAAGAATGGGCAAAATTAAGTCAAAACAGCATAACATTAAATAAAGATGAAGTTAAGAAAGTAAATTTAGAAATAAGCCCAGGTAATGTTACGGCTGGTTTGTATAATTTAAATCTAAAAGCTACTGCTCTCGATACAAGTAAAGTTACAAGTCAAGATACTTTAAGTTTGGAAGTGGTAAGTAGCAAGGATTGTTATAAAGCTAGTTTAAGTAGCATAAATGCTGAACTAAATGCAGACACAACATCAACTGTTCCTGTAACAATATCAAATAATGGTGTTGAAACTGCTAACTATTTACTTGGAATAAGTGGAAATGCAGCTAGCTTTGTTAGATTAAATCCTGCTGCTATTGAATTAAAACCTGGAAAAACTGAGGTAATTTATTTATATATTGCCCCTCCATTTAATACAATTCCTGATACATATAAAGCAGATATATTTGTTAAATTAGCTGATTCCGGGATATTAGATAGTAAAACCATTGACATAAAAGTTAAAGCTCCTGGAAAACCAGTTGAGATAAAAGAAACATTCTTGGATAAATTATTTATTAAAGTTAGAGAATGGTTTAAAAGTATTAAACTAGATTTTAAATTACCTGAATTAAAACCTGAAGTTAAAGAAGCTGAAGAAAAAGAAAATATAACAGTAACTAAAACAAAAGAAGTAAAAGAATTACCAGAAATTAGTTTAGAAAATAAAACTACTATAAAAGAAAGTGTTAAGTTTAATTTTAAGGGTGAACATACAATAAAGATAAGAGAAGTTCATAGTAAAGATGTTGTAATTGAGATTAGTTCAAATCCCCAATTTATTATACTTGATTTAAATGAAACAGAACAGATTGATCTTAATAATGATAACAAACCAGATATTTCTTTAACATTAAAAACTATTAAAGACAATATTCCTGAGATAGAAGTAAATAAGTTAGAAGAAAAAGAAAGTTTATTCTTAACACAATTTAAAGATTATCTTAGCAAATATAAATATTGGATTATAGGAATAATAGTTGCAATATTAATCTTAATTTTATTATTTGCTACAAATGCATTTAATAAAATATTTAATTTCTTTAAAGAAGAAGCTGAAGAAGAAGTTGAAGAAGAACCATTAAAAATAGGAAGATATGTATTATTAGTAATTATTATATTGGTTTTAGTTTGGTTGTTTAGAAGATATCCTACTTATTGGAGAAGTTTAATTAGTTTCATTAATACATATAAAACATTTATTATAGCTGGAATAATAATTTTAATTCTATTAATATTAATAATTAATTACTGGAAACAAATAATTGATTTCTTTGAAGAAGAACCAAGAAAAAGAAAATGATTAAAGTTTTAAACTTACAATTTTGCTAATATTATCTTGCATACTTACTCCATAAATTACATCAGCTTCTGTAATAATATTATCATTATGGCTTATCATTATATATTGAGCTTTTTTACTATAGTTAGCAACTAATTTAGATAATTTTTCAGAATTATTCTTGTCAAGAGCAGCATCTACCTCATCTAATAAATAAAATGAAGCTGGTTGATATTCTTGTATAGCAAATATAAAAGCTAAAGCTGTTAATGTTTTCTCACCCCCACTTAAACCTCTTATATCTAAATATTTATTACCAGATATTTTAACTTTTATATCTAAGCCTGCATTAAATGGATTTTCTTTATCTTCTAACTCAAGAAAAGCATTTCCTTTTGTTGATAAATTAATAAATATAGTTCTAAAGTTTTCATTAATTTCATTAAAGGTTTTCATAAATAAATCTTTTTTCTTGCTTTCAATCTCTTGCATCATATTAAGAACATCTTGCTTTTCAATTTTTAATGTCTCTTTTTTTTCAATTAATTCATTATATTCTTTTTCAATTTGTTCGTAAATCTCTAATGCTCTTAAGTTAACATTTCCAAGCATTAATAATCCTTGTTCAGCTTTTTGAATTTCATTCATTAATTTATCTAAGTCAGTTGTTTTTTTGATATTAGCATTTTTATAATCTTCAAACTCCTTTTGTAAACCTTCTATCCCAGCCACAAACTTTGCCCTGTCTAAAGAAACATTATTAATATTTTGTTCAATAGCACGAATATTTTCCTCTAATTTAACTAAAGTAATTTCTCTATTCTGTAATAATTCATTTATCTTTTCTCTTCTTCCACCTAAATCTTTGAACTCGTCATAAAACTTTTTTTCGTATTTTTCTTTTTCTCCTAAAACAGAATTATGTTCTTTAATTAGTTCTTTTAATTTTTTAATCTCTTGTTCAAATTCATTTACTTCCTTGTCTTGCTCTTTTAATATAGCTAGATTTCTACTTTGTTCTGGCAATAATATTTGGGTTTGATTTGTAATATTTCTTAAATCAGAATCTACCCTAATTACATTATCAATGTTTAAACTAATTCTTTTTCTAAAACCACCTATCATTGCTCCACTTTGCTCAACTAAATCACCTTCTAAAGTAACCATTCTTATTCTACCAATACCAAGTTTTCTTGCTACCTCAATATTGTCAATTACAATAGTATTACCATAAACATGAGAAAATGCATTCTTAAAACGAGAATTAAATTTAACTAAATCTAACGCTAATCCATTAACACCTTGTGATTTTAATAATAATCTTTGTTCTGGTCTTAATTCTCGGGTTCTAATTTTATTCAATGGTAAGAATATAGCTGTTCCTAGTTTGTTTTCACGTAAGTATTTAATGCATTTTTCTGCAATTTTATCATCCTCAACTATAATTGCATTATGTCTCGCACCAGCTACCACCTCTAAAGCTAATTCATATTTTCTTTCTATCTTGCCTAAACTTGTTATTGTACCATAAACACCTTCTAACTGTAAATCAAGAATCTTTCTAACAACAAAATCTTGAAGTCTAACTCCTTTATCTACTTCTTTTGTATCAACTTTAACTTTGTCTAATTTTTCTTTCTCTTTTTCTAGAAGTTTTTTCTCTTGTTCTAGTTGCAAGATTTTTTTATTAAGCTCGTTAAGATTATTTTTAAGTTGCTCTTTTCTGTTTTTAACTTTATTAATTTCATTTTGCGAAAACTCCAATCTAGAAGTATTTCTTGCTAGTTCAGTTTTAATATTCTCTATATCCTTATGAAGGAGAATTTGTTCTTTTTCACCACGAGATAAAATCTCTTCATTAATTTTCTTTAATTCTTTTCTTTTACTTTCGATTTCTTTTTTTGTTTTATTAATATCTTCTTGTACTTTATTTTTAATATTAGTTTCTTTATTAATTAGATTTTGAACTTCTTGTAATGATTTTTCTTTTTGTTTAATTTGAACATTAATGTAAGTTGCTTTATTGTCTTTAATTAATTGTTGTAAATCTTTGTATTTGGTAGCTTGATCACGATCTTTTTTTAACTCGCGTAAATGAGCTCCCCTTTCTGTTAGGATGATATCAGCCTCTTTTAACCTCGCTTCAACTTTATCTAGCTCGAGTAATGCTTTATGTTTTTTTTCTTCGTACACAGAAATTCCCGAAATTTCCTCAATAATTTGTCTTCTTTCGTCTGGTTTCATCTCCATAAAAGAGGCAATATCACCTTGCAAAATTATGTTATGGCCGTCTGGATCTATTTTTGCTGCTGCAATTAAATCAATAACTTGTTGTCTTGTTACTGTTTTATCATTTATTTTGTAAACAGAATTACCATTTTGCTTTACAATCCTAGTAATTTTTACTTCTTGCTCATTAATAGGAAATTCTTTTTTATTATTATCAAAAACTATTGAAACTTCAGCTTGTTTACTTGGTGTGCCTTTTTTACCACCATTAAATATTAAGTTAGAAGCTTTATTTGCCCTTAAGCTTTTAGAAGATAATCTGCCTAATGCAAAACATATTGAATCTGTCAAATTACTCTTACCAGCGCCATTTGGTCCTATAACACAGCTAAAACCGTCTCCAAATTCTATTTCTGTTAATTTTGGAAAGGACTTAAAACCATAAAGTCTAAGCTTTTTTATTACTGTCATTCTTAATAAAAATTAAAAGCTAAATATTTAAAACTTGCTAAAACTCATTTAGCTTTTTTTGATTAGCTATTCTTTTATAGGTTGACCAAGTTTTTCTAAAAATTTCGGGATATTTATTAAAGTTATCTTTTAAAAATTTCTGCGTATAAGGATCAGATGCGTAACCCGAGCCAATATAATCTTTTATTTTAAATTGCAATCTTTTAATTTGTGCATCTCTTGTTACTTTTGCTAATATGCTGGCTGCTCCTACTGCAATGAACTTTTTATCATAATCATGACCCGCATTTATCTCAAGATTTTTATTTTTTAAAAATAATTTTAAATAATTAACATAAGATTTAATGTTATTACTTGGGCAATCCAAAATTACCTTATCTGGATTAAGATAATTAATTATGATAGCAGTTTTTATAGCTTCTAATCTATTTAAATTTAGATTATAAGATTTTAATGCATCATCAATTTCATGTGGATCAACAATCATAATTTTGTATTTTTTTATTATGTTCAAGATTTCTTTAAAAATAGCTTCGCGTTTTCTCGGAGTGAGTAATTTACTATCTTTTACCCCAATATTCTTTAATCTAGGTATTTCTCTTGAATCTATTGATATTCCTGCTAGTACCATCGGCCCGATTACAGGACCTCTACCAGCTTCATCTATACCACATATTATTGCCATTTTATATTATATAAGATTAGAATGTTTATAAACCTTATTACAAAAAGTTTTTAATTTGATAAATATTTAAAAATCTATGGCTAATCTGGAAATAGCTAAGGTATTTTATGAAATTGCTGATATTCTCGAGCTTCAAGATGTAGAATGGAAACCAAGAGCATATAGAAGAGCTGCACAAGCTATTGAAACTCTTGACAAAGATGTCTCTGAAATTTATCATGAAAAAGGTATTAAAGGTTTAATGGAAATTCCAGGTGTTGGAGAGGCATTAGCTAAAAAAATAATTGAGTACTTAGAAACAAAAAAGATTAAAGAATATGAGAAATTAAAAGCATCTTTACCTCGTGGCTTATATGAATTAATGGATATAATGGGATTAGGCCCGAGAAAGATTAAGATTTTTTATAAAAAACTTCATATTAAGAGTTTAAAAGATTTAGAGAACGCGTTAAAAAAACATAAAATAGAGAAATTAGAAGGTTTTGGTGAAAAATCTGAAGAGAATATTAAAAAAGCAATTGAGCTTCATAAAAGAAGTAAAGGTAGATTTTTACTTGGAACAGCTTTGCCAATAGCTGAAAATATGGTTAATGAACTAAAGAAGTTAAAAGATGTTAACAAGATTAATGTTGGTGGTTCTTTAAGAAGAATGCAAGAAACTATAGGAGATATAGATATACTAGTTACTTCTAAAAATGCAAAAAAAGTTATGGATGTATTTACTAGCTTAGAAGATGTAAAAAGAGTATTAGCTAAAGGCCCTACGAAAAGTATGGTATTATTAAAGCAAGGCATACAAGCAGATGTTCGTGTGCTAGATGATAAAAGCTATGCTGCTGCTTTACAATACTTTACAGGAAATAAAGAGCATAATATTGTATTAAGGGGAATAGCGTTAAAAAAAGGTTTAAAGTTAAGTGAATATGGATTGTTTAATAAAAAAAATAATAAAATGCTTACTATAAAAAGCGAGGAAGAACTTTATAATAAACTCGGGTTGCAATATATTGAACCTGAACTTAGACAAAATTTTGGCGAAGTAGAAGCTGCTAAATTAAATAAATTGCCAAGATTAATTCCTTATAATAGTATTAAAGGTGATTTACATGTTCATAGTAATTATAGTGATGGGCGTAGCTCAATAATTGAAATGGTTCAAGGTGCAAGAAAATTAAATTATAAGTATGTAGCAATAACAGATCATAGTAAGGCAAGAGCCATAGCACATGGTTTAAATGAGGATAGAGTTTTAAAACAAATTAAAGAAATACAAAAATTACGAAAAAAGTTTAAAGATATTTACATTTTTACTGGTACAGAAGTAGATATTAAATCTAATGGCGAACTTGATTTAGGAGAAGATGTTCTAAAAAAATTAGATATTGTTATTGGTTCTATACATTCAGGATTTAAACAAAATAAAGAAGAAATGACTAAAAGATTAATTAAAGCATTTGATACTGGATTAATAAAAATATTTGGTCACCCTACAACAAGAATAATTAATTTTAGACCAGAAATACAATTTGATTTTAATAAAATTTTTGGATATTGTAGTGAGAATAATATTGCTCTAGAAATAGATTCTTTTCCAAATAGACTAGATTTAAAAGATTTATATGTTAGAGAAGCTATTAAAAATAATGTTAAAATAATAATTGATTCTGATTCACATAGCATAGATCATTTTAAATTAATTAAATATGGTATCGCACAAGCTAGACGAGGTTGGGCAACTAAACATGACATTATTAATACTTATGATTTAAAGGATTTTAAAAAATTCTTTAATATTAAATAATTAAAATACCAAAACTATTTAAATTAATTATTATTACTAAATTTATGCCTACAAAGATTTACAAGCAACAACGTGTTGGTGTTTTTGTTGATGTACAAAATATGTATTATTCTGCTAAAAATTTGTATAAAGCAAAGGTAAATTTTAAAGCTGTTTTAAATGAGGCTGGTCGTGGAAGAAATTTAATTAGAGCAATAGCTTATGTAGTTGAGGCGCAAGAACTAAAAGAAAAAAGTTTTTTTGAAGCTTTACTTAATATAGGATTTGAGGTTAAAGCTAAGGAATTACAAGTATTTTATGGCGGAATGAAAAAAGGGGATTGGGATATTGGGATAGCGATGGATTGTATTGAGTTAGCGCCTAAACTTGATACTGTTGTTTTAATTTCTGGTGATGGTGATTTCAAGGAATTAATTGAGCATTTACAACGTGCTTTAGGATGTAGGGTAGAGGTTATGGCATTTGGTAGAAGTGCTAGTTCTAAATTAAAAGAAACAGCAGATGAATTTATTGATTTGGATAGAAATTACAGAAAGTTTTTGATATAAAATAGCGGGAGTTGGATTTGAATTCGTCGGTTATTTTCTAACCACCAACGACCTCCGGGTCTCTCAGGAGTCTTATGAGCCTTCCGCTTTCATTAATTTGTTAATGAAATCGACGGGCACTCCTAGCTGCCCCATCCCGCTATAACAATTAAGCTAAAATAATTACTTTTAAACCTTTCTATACTTTCTATAGAAACATTTAAAATATATTAAATAAATTTTATTTCTTAAGCCGAGGTCGCCTAACCTGGTATGGCACAGCACTGCTATTATGCTATTTGAAGAAATGCTGCGTCCGAAAGGACTTGTGGGTTCAAATCCCATCCTCGGCGTTTAATAAGTTTAGTTTAGAAACATTTATATTCTAAAAAATCGTAGATATAATGATATCTATGGAAGAAAAAGAGGTTGCCAAGATTTCTTGGATTAATTATAATAACGAAGATTATTTATCAAAAGAAGAATTTATTTCTTTAGTAAGTTATGATGGATATTTAGTTAAAAAGTATGAAGAAAAAGAAAAGGATATTCATCATCATTCACAATATCATGGTGCTTTAAAGTATATCGAGGGAAAATTAAGTTGGGTTGACTTGCCAATTAATGGTCAAAAATATGTCTCAAAAAGTAATTTAAAACAAATTATAGATGAAGAGAAGGGAATTATAAAAGAAAAGAGTAAACAATGGAGTGAAGAATTAGTTGAAAATGAATTAACGGCTCTTTCTGATTTAGAAAAAATATTAAAATTAATTTAACGGTATAATATTCCTGTAAAGAAATTAATTTGATCTAGCCTATATAATGTAAATACAACCGTTACTAATAATAAAAGTAAAATAACTATTAAGCCAAGTTTACCATAAAAATTAAGCGCCAACCATCTTTTATTTTCTTTAGCTGCTTTTAAATTTTTTAATTGTAATTCCTCACTAAAAGAAATCCTATATTTCTCGCCATCAGAATCTATTTTATACAATTTCCCCTTTTCTTCAAAATATTTAATATCCCCCATTAAATCACCTTATATGTTTAGTAAGGAGGAGCATATTTATAAAGATTACTATTTTAAAATGGTTAATTTAGACAATATATAATAAGCTTTTTATACAATAAAATGTAGTGTAAATCTATGATTATTAGCTTGATTAGTTTTCTTGGATTGATTTTTGGTTATTTTCTAGCAAAGAATTTTAAACAAGAGTTAAATCAAGTTAACAAATTTATTAAAATAATGCTCGTTATTGTAATAATTTTATTAGTAATCACATTAACATTACTTGCAGGTCTAAATCTAAAATTTATTATAGCGATTATCGTCGGTATTTTAATTAGTTTACTATTAAAACGAATTTATTTTTATTTTGGTTTAGCTTTAATGTTGAGTAATTTCACTAATTCAAGTAATAAATTTAGTATTGCAATTTTAATATTTATTTATGGTTTGTTATTTTCAAGCTTGAATTTTAAAAAAATTAATGCAAAATTTATCTTAATTAATTTAATTTTATTCATTTTACCCTTTACTTTATTATTATTTAAGGAATTTACACTACAAAATTCTAATATTATTTTAGGTTTTACAATTGGAGGCTTATTAAATGGAGTTAAATTTACTAATAAAAAGAATAAAAAGTAAAAAAGAACTACATGATTTAGATGAAAATTTTCTAAAAGCAAGAATAAATGAATATAATTTAGAGAATTTAGATGAAAGAACTAAAGCATTTAAATTAAAATTTAAAGAATTAAGAAAGAGGTTACGTGAAGTTTATGGTGTTTTTAGGCAAGTTAAAGAAACTCGTGATTTAGAAGTTTATAAAAAAATATTTAATGAAACTCATGCTAATATAGTATTAGATTTAGGTTGTGGATTAGAGCCTTTAAGATATACTAAATTGGCTAAGCTAACTTATTATTGCCTAGATATAAGTAAAAATGATGTTAAATCAATAAATAATCATTTTAAAGCTAATAACATCAAAGGTGAAGCTTTCTTATTTAGCTTAATAGATAATAATTTAGCTAATTTGCCAAAAGTGGATTTATGTTTAGCTTTAAAGTTATTGGAAAGCTTAGAAGCAATTAAATTTGGGATTAGTAAGCAATTATTACAAGAAATTAAAGCTAAATACATCCTAGTAAGTTTTTCTAAAAAATCATTAGCTGGCAAGAAAATAAGGAAAGCTGGTAGATCATGGTTTAGAAAATTGCTTAAAGAGCTTAGTTATAGCTATGAAATATTTGATTATGGTAATGAAATATTCTTTATTATAAGAAGATAGAAAGATTTATACACATTTATACGTATAAAATTTTATGCTCTATTTAATAGGACTTGGATTAGATTGTAAAGATATTAGTTTAAACGCATTAGAAGCTATTAAAAAGTGCAAGAAACTTTACTTAGAATATTATACTAATATAGGTTGTAGTTTAAATGAATTAGAGAAATTAATTAATAAAAAAGTTGTATTAGCAAATCGTGAATTAATTGAAAATCATGCTAGTAAAATACTAGATGAAGCGAAAAAAGCTAATATAGCTATATTAGTTTATGGAGATCCTTTAATAGCCACTACCCATATAAATTACTTAATTGATGCTAGAAAAGCTAATATAAAAACGAAGGTGATTCATGCTGCTTCTATAATAAATGCTATTACAGAAACTGGGTTAAGCATTTATAATTTTGGCAAAACAACTAGTATACCTTTTAATAATGATAATATTACTACCCCAATAAACGTTATTAAGGATAATTTAAAATCAGGTATGCATACTTTAATCTTGCTTGATTTAGATCCTGAAAATAATAAATTCCTTACAATTAATCAAGCATTAAAGTACTTAATTAAGCATGATTTAGATTTAAATTTATTAGCCTGCACGAATTTAGGAATTGAAAAAGCTAAAATAAGATATGGGAAAGCCCCTGATTTAATAAAATTTAAGTTTGACAATCTTGGATGTTTAATCATACCAGGAAAGTTACATTTTAGGGAAAAGGAAGCTCTAGAATTAGGGGGTATAAAGAATGATAGAAGATGATCTTGAATTAAATAAAAAAACTAAAAAAGAATTACAAGAAGCACGAAAAAGAATTGCTTCTGGAAAATTTTTAACACAAGAACAAGTTGAAAAAAAGATGGGCTTATAATGCCTTTAATATAATTTGGAACGAAAAGGCTTATAATGAATTAAATAAAGTTGAGCCGATTATTTCAAAAGATTTAGCATAAAAAATAATTTTATATTAAAATAATTAACCAAAAACTATTTAAGTAACAAGTTACACTACAATAATATGTATGTTAGGAAAGTTAAAAAAGCAGGCAAAACCTATTTATATTATTATAAAAGCAAAAGAATTGGAAATAAAGTAAAATCTATTTATATTGGTAGAGCATTAGAAGAAAAGAAAATAGAAAAACCAAAAATAATAAAGACTCCTGAAAAAAAATTAGATAAAAATGAAATAATTCATAACTTAGTAAATTTTGATAACTTGCTTAATGAAATTCATAAGTTAATTGATATTAAAGATTTGGGTGGTGCAATAACTATTTATAATAAAATATTTGATATTTATTCTAATCTTGAGCTAAATTATGAAGATAAAGCAAGACTATTTGAAAAATTAAACTTAACATATAACAATTTATTAGAGCTAAGCAAAGAACTCAATATTAAAATTAGCTAATTCTGTGTAATTTTCGAGAAAAATTTATATATAAGTTACCCTACCCATTATAATAGAAAATTTGTTGCACTATCTTAAAAAGAGGATGATAATGAAGTATTTTAACTTAATTTATTTAATAAGATATAATTCTATTAGTTTGAGTAGGGTAAAAAAGAGGGTGTTATTTTGTATAAAATATTAATTGATTTAGATGTATTAACAGTAGCATTTTGGAATAAAAAGGATGCTAGAAAAGAAATAGCTTTAAAATTCATAAGGAAAGTGGAGAATGAAGAATTTGTAGTCTTTACCCCACGATTATCTTGTAACATTTAACAGGAAACATTTGAAGAATAATGAACAAAAAATAAATGAGGTGCTAAATAAAAATGGTCTTAGAACTATTGAGATTGTTTTACCCGAAGAGATTTAAACCTTCTAGCTCTTATACGCTTAATACTTTCCAACCATTTACCAGTCAAATCCCCCTTGATTTTATCAGCCAATTTAATAGGATCTACATTAGCTGGAATAATTGGTTTAAATTCTTCTTCAACTTTTTTAATCCTTTTCATAATCATAATAAAATTAAGTTTATATTTAAAACTTTCGAAAAAGAGGCAAGATGTATATTAAAACAGTAAAAAAAGCTGGTAAAGAGTATAAGTATTATTATCATAATATTAAGCAAGAAGGTAGGGTAAAGAATATTTTTCTTAGCAGCAAGAAGAAAGAAGCATTAGCTAAATTAAAAGAAATAAAAGTTAATCAAAATTTAAATAAAGAATTATTAAAAAATGCGCCTGATCCTCATTCTATTTTAAATAAAGATATTTTAAGTTCTTATAAAAGTTCTAATAAATTCGTTGATAAGAGATTTGATAATAAATTCTTGATAGATAGTGCACCAAGCCCTGTTCCAGAAAAAAGCTTTAATCTACCTTTAATTACCTTATTCTTAGTATTTGGAATAGGGCTTGGAATTCTTTACTTTATAATTCAACCAAGTATAACAGGATTTGTTATTTTCTCAAGTGATATTATTAGCTTACAAGTAAATAATAATGTTTCTCAGCAAGCTTTAATATTTTTAAGTGTAAATGCTCAAGAATATAATAAAAGTATAAATGAATTTGGTTTAACTTTAGTAGATAATGTATACCAAATAATTAATTTAGATATAGCTCTAAATAGCTTTAATTTAAGCTTAAGCCCTGGAATATATACTTTTGTAGCTAGTTTAATTGATAATAATACTTTAATAGCTATTACAAGCC